>JAIOSU010000333.1 GCA_021107455.1 Clostridiales bacterium
GAACGTGGGAGAACACTGGAATCAGTGATCGAGCAATATCTCACCACGGTAAAACCGGCACATGAGCAATTTATTGAACCCATGAAGAAATATGCGGATATCATCATACCAGAAGGTGGATACAACAAAGTGGCCATTGATCTGATGACTACAAAAGTGCTATCCATCATCAACTCAAAGAATCAGTAAGGCGGCTCAAATGATCAATCAATTGATTAGAAATGCAGTGGAAAAAGAGGCAACCAATATTCATATCGCACCAGGGGCAGGGCCATTGATCCGTGTGAATGGTAAAGTGAAGGTTCTTGATGATGAGCAAATCATGTCACATGATCATGTCATGACTGTTTTGAATGAACTTTGCACTGAAACGCAACTGGATGCCTTAAACCAAAACGGTGAACTTTATTTCGGATATTCCATACCTGAAGTGGGAAGGTTCAGAGTCAACGTTCTCAAGCAGAGAGGTTCATACAGTTTGTCGATTCGAATTTTGAAACTCGTGATTCCGGACAAGTCTGAACTTGGACTTCCCGAGCATTTGTATGAGCTTCTAGAAAAGGGTCAAGGTCTATTTTTAGTCAGTGGTGCGTCAGGAACTGGAAGATCAACCACCATCGCCTCACTCATTCAACATATCAATTCCACCAAACGTGTCCACATCATGACGATTGAATCTCCAATTGAGTACCTGTTCAAGCATGACAAATCTATAGTGATCCAAAGAGATGTCGGAACAGATTGCGTCGACTTTTATGAAGGGCTGAGCAGTGCGATGCTTCATGATCCGGATGTCATTATGATTTCAGAAATCAACACTGAACGCATGCAAGATTTGGCGTTAAAGCTTGCTGAAGCAGGTAAACTTGTCATAGCGGGATATTCGGGAAACAATGCGATCTCAGCACTTGGTGGTTTTCTTTTTTCCGAGCAAGCAGAGCGCAAACAAATCAGAAAGCATAAATTGGCTTCGGTATTGCTCGGGATCATTTCTCAACAACTTGTGCCAAGCAAAGATCAAGACATCAGGCTGCTCGGTTATGAGCTTCTGCTCATGAACAATGTGGTCAAATCAAATATCATTTCCGATAATTTGACGGAAATACAAAACACTTTGATTTCCGGAAGAAGACAAGGCATGGTATCCATGGACGCATGTCTTTATGAAATGTTTTCATGTGGTGCCATCACTAGGGATACTTTGTACCGGTACTGTACAGACACCGAAGTGGTGAAACGGCTCGAGAAGTCAATCATATAGGAGCATATTATGAATAATTTGATTCTTATAGGAATGATGGGATCTGGAAAATCCACTATCGGAAAGGCCATCGCTGATAAACTCGGATGGAAACATCTTGATACAGATAAAATGATTGAGGACATGCAAGGGATGACCATCAGAGAGATCTTTGATCGCTATGGTGAAAGTCATTTCAGGTCGCTTGAGGCAAAATTGGTCGAACAGCTGAAGACTGTGGAGTCCACGGTCATCTCAACAGGTGGGGGAATCATACTCAATCACTTAAACACAATGGTTTTAAGAGAAATGGGACTTATCGTTTATTTGCGAGCACTTCCCAAAACACTTAATGCCAATCTTGAAGGGCATACTAAGAGCAGACCGCTACTTGACCATCAGAGCATTGAGGTTATTTATAAGGTTCGAGATCCGCTTTATCGGAATTCTGCCGAACTTGTGATTGACATGGATTTACTCAGCAATCAGGAAATAATTGATGTGATTTTAAATTACACAAAGAGGTGACCTTATGAAAATACTGGTTATTCAAGGCCCCAATCTAAACCGATTGGGAAAAAGAACCGAATTTCATTATGGTGCAATGACTCTAGAGGCACTTAACGGTGTAATCCGTGATTATGGTGATACGATTGGCTTTGAAACTGATTTTCTACAGTCCAATCACGAAGGACAACTGATTGATTGGATCCATGAGTCAGAAAAAAAATATGATGCGGTTTTGATCAACCCGGGTGCTTTTACCCATTACAGCTACGCGATTCGAGATGCCATCGAGAGTGTCGATATCCCATTTGTCGAGGTCCATCTTTCCAACATATATGAACGTGAAACTTTCAGACATGTGTCTGTGATCGCACCAGTGTGCAGAAAACAGGTTTATGGAATGAAGGAGAAGAGCTACTTTGATGCACTGGATTATTTAAAGACATTGCTATAACGGAATACTTCTGATAAAATTTTATTGATAATAGCATTCTTGACAATCCATAGGATTTATCAGTATAATAAATGGTGGTTTACAATTGAATATATTTGGAGGTTAGCATGATAGCTGCGAGTGATTTTAGAAAAGGGGTTACATTTGAAATAAACGGCGAACCTTTTGTAGTTGTAGATTTTCAACACGTAAAGCCTGGTAAGGGTGCTGCGTTTGTTAGGACCAAGTACAAAAGTTTGTTGAACGGTACCATCAGAGAGCAAGCGTTCAATCCGTCTGAAAAGTTCCCAAGAGCACATATTGAGACTAAAGAAATGCAGTATTTATACAGTGAAGGCGATTTGTATTATTTCATGGACAATGAGACATATGATCAAATTCCACTCTCTGCTGAACAAGTTGAGGATGCGATTCTTTATATCAAAGAAAACGACAACGCTACACTTAAGTTTTACAAAGGCAAGTGTTTCCTTGTTGAACCGCCTAACTTTGTAATTTTGACGGTAACTGAATCCGAGCCAGGAGTAAAGGGTGACACAGCTACAAACGTCACTAAGAAAGCAATCGTTGAAACCGGTGCTGAGATCTATGTGCCGACGTTTGTCAACGAAGGCGATAAGATCAAGATCGACACACGTACCGGCGAGTACTTGTCGAGAGCATAAATGTTTAACTCAGCTAACGCTGTTTTAATAAAAAATACCCACTAAGGAGGGAAACACATGAGCTATATGCATGAAAGAGTTGCTTATCTTAAGGGATTGGCAGAAGGCATGGAAGTGGATAAGGACTCGAAAGAGGGCAAATTGTTGCTTCAAATCATCGACGTACTCGAAGACTTTGCCGAAGAAGTAGAGGAAGTCTATGATGAATTGGATGACCTTAGTGACGCAATCGTCGAGCTTGACGAATATGTGGATTCCATCGACGAAGATTTGTCTGACATTGAAGATGAGTTTTATGACTTAGACGATGATGATGACGATTTTGATGACGATTACGAAGAAGTTGAGTGTCCTGAATGTGGGGAAAGCGTTTTTGTTGAAAGTCAATTGATTGACAAAGGCGAAGAAGTGGAATGCCCAAGTTGTGGTGTCATAATTGAATTTTCTGATGATTGTGAATGCTGCGGCGATGAAGACTGCAAATGTTGTGAAGATGAAGAAGTAAAGGCAGAAGCAGAGACAGAAGCAGAAGACAAGTAAGAATGTAGACCCTGTCGTGGGAAACCATGATGGGGTTTTTCACTTTTATTTGTATTAAAACGCCAACTTTGTTATAATTGATATGACTATTAATGAGTTTATTAAAGTGATAAGATAGATGGATTGGGAGGCTTATATGGCTGAAAATATGACTATTGATTCTCTAAAACACGGAAACGTGAACATCGCAGATGATGTAATAGGTGTGATCGCATCGATTGCTGCATCGGAGATTGAAGGAATCAAAGGACTTAGTGGTACACTTTCTGAAGAAGTTATGGAGATTATGGGTAAGAAAACTTTTCATAAAGGTGTTTATGTCGAAATGGTGAACAACATTGCGACAGTAAATCTTAGCGTTGTCATGGATTATGGCACGAAGATTGACGACACTGCAGTACTTGTACAGGAAAATGTGAAACTTGCCATCGAGTCTATGACAGGTGTACAGGTTGCGGCTGTGAATGTCACAGTTGAGAACATCATTATTAAAAAAGAAAATAAGTAAGAAAGTTTGAAAAGACTGGCTTCATTGAAGTTGGTCATTTTCATGTAAGGAGGATACATGAATCGCGCAAGAAGTCGTGAGGTTGTTATGGAAATAATGTATCAGATGGAAATCCATAAAACGTATGAAATGGACGATATGGAGAAGTTTTTGGTGCATTATGAGGAAGTTCTGGATCTACCGTACATCCATAGATTGGTAGAGTTGTGGTTGACCCATCGTAGTGACGTGGAAGGCAAGATCACCGAACATCTTAAGGGATGGAAACTCGACCGTATCGCCAAAATTGATTTGGCCATATTGAGACTAGGCATCACTGAGCTTATTTATGCTGATGATATTCCTAGAAAAGTCAGTATAAATGAGGCGGTCAATTTGGCTAAAAAGTATGTCGATGAAAAATCGGGTAAATTTGTCAATGGTGTACTCAGTCATTTCGCAGAAGAGGAATAAATTATGATACTTGGCATTGATACAAGTTGTTACACGACCTCCTTCATAGTGTTGTCAATTGAAACAGGAGAAATTCTTTTTGAGGACAACAGAATGCTGAAAGTGAAGAATGGAGAACGTGGATTGCGTCAATCCGAAGGTTTTTTCATGCACTCAGGACAATTGACTGAAATATTTGAAAAAATGTCTCGTCAGTTACCTGTTGCTGGATTAAAAGCAATCGCACTAAGCAGTAAACCCAGAAATATAGAAGATTCCTATATGCCAGTATTTCATGCTGGTCTTTTGTTTTGCAGGAATATTTCAAATGCACTTGGTATTCCACTTTATGAGTTTTCGCATCAGGAAGGTCACATCAAAGCAGCACTTAAGACGTGTGGACTCGATGATGAGCCTTCTCATTTTATTTCTATGCACCTTTCAGGTGGCACAACAGAACTTTTGGATGTGAAAAATGAAGGTGATAGATATGAAATCAACATCATAGGAAGAACACTGGACATCAATTTCGGTCAATTGATTGATCGAATCGGTGTGAAACTAGGACTCCCTTTTCCAGCAGGAAGAGCGATGGATGAACTTGCAGGAACTTCAGATTGTGAAGCATTCTTTAAGATCGATTTCAAATTCCATGAGGATTTCAATATTTCGGGATTGGAAAATAAATATACGCAAATGATGGAAACACATGAACCGGCATATGTTTGCAAGCACATTTTCAACACGATTGGCAGAGTGCTCGAACTATGGATTAAAGATAGGGAAGAGAACATACCGATCATACTGGCAGGTGGTGTGGCATCCAATAGGATAATCAAAACCTATCTTGGACAAAATGACAGATATGGGTCTGTCTATTTCGCCAGTCCAGATTATTCGAGAGACAATGCACTAGGAATTGCCGAGCTGGGTAGAACAAGGTATTGGAGGAGATAAGACGTGATAAAAATGAAAGCGTTCACCGTGACTGAAATCACTAGATATATAAAGCGCATCATCGGAGCGGATCCTATTCTCAATAATGTGATTGTCGAAGGTGAAATTTCAAATTTCACCAGACATTCGAGCGGTCACTGTTATTTTACGCTAAAAGACGATCAAAGCAAGATGACCTGTGTTCTATTTTCTCAGTACGTCACAGAGAATGTCAATACTTTAAAAAATGGGGATAAAGTTCACGCCAAAGGCCAAATCACTATTTTTGAAAGAGACGGAAAATATCAATTGTACGTCCAAGAAATTGAAAATATCGGTCTTGGTGCACTTCACATCAAATTTCAGTTATTAAAGGAATCTCTTGAGAAAAAGGGTTTCTTCGATATGAAATACAAGAAAAAATTACCTGAACTGCCAAAGCGCATCGGTGTAATCACATCACCGACTGGTGCGGCAATTCAGGATATCATATCAGTCGCAAAAAGAAGATCTACATATTCGGAACTTCTGATCTATCCGGTCAGAGTACAAGGCGAAGGATCGAGTGCAGAGATTGTAAGGGCTATAGCATATTTCAACGATAAGAATCCTGTGGATCTGATAGTATTGGCACGAGGTGGTGGATCCATAGAGGAACTCTGGTCTTTCAATGAGGAAAGTGTAGCAGAGGCGATTTTTCGCTCGGAGATTCCAGTAATAACTGGTGTAGGACATGAGACTGATTTCACGATCAGTGATTTTGTGGCCGACCACAGAGCACCCACACCATCAGCTGCAGCAGAAATCGCTGTAAAATCCAAAGAGGAAATTCGTCTGATGATCAACAAGTCGCTTCAAAGTATCATGTTGCAAGTCAATAGGAAAGTCGAACTTAAAGCTGCCAGACTTGAGCGTTATTCAGAAAAAATGTTGGCGGATTTAGTGGGCAAATATACAGAAAAGAAGCTACAAAAGTTGGAATATCTACATGAACGGAGTATCAGTAAGGTGAAGAACTTCACTGCTATGGAACGTTCGAGACTGAGTGCCTATGGCTCTCAGCTCAATGCACTCAGCCCGCTAGGGGTGTTGTCCAGAGGGTATGGAATTGTTTCAAAGGATGATGTCGTCATAGGGACCATTGAACAATTGGTTCAGGGTGATCAGATTGCGATTCAGTTCGTAGATGGCAAAGCGACAGGTACTGTGAATACTGTGGAGAAAAGTGTAGAAATGCAGGAAAGTGAGGCTGAACATGGCAGCAAAGAAAAGTAATTTCGAAGAGAAACTGAACCGTTTGCAGGAAATAGCAAATGCACTGGAAAAAGGAGAGCTTTCACTTGAAGAAATGTTGAAAGCATTCGAAGAGGGCATTAAAGTATATAGAGAATGCAATACAATACTTGAATCGACCGAAGCAAAGATTCAAATGTTGATGACGGAAGAATAGGAGCAGGGCATGAATTTTGAAAACCGTTTGAAGGAACATATTGAAAGAGTTGAAAGCGTAATTCAAGGAAGTTTTGATGGTGAATCACCAGCACATGGCATCATCAGAGAGTCAATGATGTACAGTTTGAATGCCGGTGGAAAAAGACTGCGTCCCGCTCTATTGTTGGAAGTCAACAAGCTTTATGGTGGAGATGAGGAGGCGGCAGTCCAGTTTGCTCTAGCACTTGAGATGATTCACACATATTCATTGATTCACGATGATCTTCCCTGTATGGATGATGATGATCTGAGACGTGGCAAACCCACCAATCATATCATGTTCGGGTATGACATAGCAGTTTTGGCCGGAGATGGATTATTGAATCTGGCAGCGGAGGTCATGCTTGATACAGTCATCAAAAACAACTATTTGCCCAATTTCATAGATGCCATGCGAGAAATCTTGAAAGCATCCGGTCCAAGTGGTATGATATTAGGGCAAGTAGCTGATATCAAGTATGAAACAGAAAGTATGAATCGTGAAACCCTTGATTTTATCAATAAAAATAAAACTGGAAAATTGATTGTCGCAGCACTCACCGCAGGTGGTCTACTTGCCAACGCTCCTGTAGAGGACGTCGCGCTTTTAGGCAAAATCGGTGAGGATATGGGGCTGATGTTCCAAATGGTTGACGATGTACTCGATCTTACAGGAGATCCAGAGAAGCTTGGTAAGCGAACTCAAATGGATGTCAAGAACGATAAAAGGACTTATCCGATGCTCATTGGGATAGATGAGGTTAAGATTCAAATCAAAGCTTATGAGAATCGGTTGATGGATTATTTGGATAGACTGAGTGTCGACACTGAATTTTTAAAGGAATTGGTGCATTTTTTAGCACTCAGGGATTATTGACAAGGAGGCAGTATGGCGGATTTTATGGATGAGATTGTTGCCAACAAGGTTTTTATCGCCGCAATGGTTTCATGGATTATTGCCCAAACATTCAAAGTATTGATTTCTCTGATGGTGGATAAAGAATTTAAATTCGAGAGATTTCATGGTTCAGGCGGAATGCCGAGTTCACATACTGCTACCATAGTTGCGGCATCCACGGCAATCGGGATTACCGATGGTTGGTCATCTTCGGTGTATGCTCTTTCACTGATTATGGCTTTCATTGTGATGTACGACGCATCTGGAGTACGCAGATCAGTGGGCAAACAAGCGAAACTACTCAATGATATCATAAAAGATCTTTACAAGCACAAACATCTCGAAGAAGAGAAACTCAAGGAACTTGTGGGGCACAAACCCACAGAAGTTGCAGTTGGCGCACTCCTGGGAATTTTGGTTGCCAACATCTTAGTTTAGAAAATAAAAAGAGGCGCAGTATTCTAGTCAGAAATTCTAATTCTGAAGGCGGGGCTAAAAATTCGCTAGAGGGCACATCGATGAAGTTCCTGGTTCTTGCTTGAGACGCCCAGTTTCGGGTTGGAGTTGGGAGTAAGGGTATGGGGGCAAACTACAATGGCATGTAGAGCTTGACCCTCAGCCTGTGGAGACTCGTTTCGACGAGATTAAACCTGCATGTGGTCGAAAGGCTTAGTGCAGAGTAGCCTGCCTTGAGTGGTGGCGGTAGACGAAGGTTTAGGTTCATGTGAATTGGCCAATTCACAAGGATTATTGCCAATCCAAACCGTTGTTGCAAAAGAGGCTAGGAATTAGAAGGCCTGTTGAGGAAAGCTCCTAGACTGTATTCAGGTCGATCGGGGATTGAAGTGTGGACTAAGTGGTAGTCTAGTCTTGCAATATGGAAACATTGCAAATAGGTTTTTAAAGGGAAACCGCTATTTTGGCGACAGAATAGCAAACCTATGGGAAATCCTACTAGACCTAAGCCGCAGAATTAATCCGATTGATCGCCTCCTTTCATTATATATAAGGTGACAAACAAATGAAAAAGAAAATTACAATCAATAAAAAATGGATTTTACACACGTTCTTGATGACCTTTATTCTGGCGGTAATATTCAGTATCGTTTCCGAAGCTTTGATCAGACAGGTGAACATAGTCGTCGCGATTCTTTTGCTCCTAGTGATTGTTTCGGTGGGCGTTTTTTTTGACGCCATAGGAATTGCGGTCGCAGCCGCAGATGAAAAGCCATTTCACGCAATGGCGGCATCTAAGGTGAAAAGTGCCAAATACTCCATTAGACTGCTCAAGAACGCATCGAAAGTTTCCAATTTTTGCAACGATGTCATCGGTGATATTGCAGGGATTGTCAGTGGTACAACTATCGGAATCATTATGGGATTTTTCAAACAATATAATATCAACCCCGAAATACAGGTTTATATCACGATTGCTTTCAGCGGAGTGGTTGCTGCACTCACAGTAGGCGGTAAAGCCATCGGTAAGGAAATTGCGATTTCAAAATCCAAAGAGGTTGTTGATTTAACAGGTAAAGTGATTTATTTTTTTGATGTGTTGACGCTCAAGAAAACATTTGCACACAATGTGAAAATCAGAAAGGAATAATATATGTACAAATACTTGGATGCCATCAAAGGGCCTGAGGATTTAAAAAAACTCTCTGTTGAAGAACTCAAAGTGCTCGCCTATGAGGTGAGACTATTTTTAATAGATACCGTATCAAAAACCGGGGGCCATCTCGCTTCCAATTTAGGTGTTGTGGAACTTACAATCGCCCTTCATTATGTTTTTGACTCTCCGGTAGACCACATCATTTGGGATGTGAGTCATCAAGCCTATGTCCATAAGATTTTAACTGGAAGACAAGCAGGTTTTGAGTCATTAAGACAACTGGGCGGCATGAGTGGATTCGTCAAGCGTGCGGAATCGGCTCATGACAAATTTGATACCGGACACAGCAGCACTTCCATATCGGCAGGCGTTGGTGTGTCATTAGCGCGTGACCTGAAGGGTGAAGATTTTGATGTGGTAGCCGTAATTGGAGATGGTGCGATGACAGGTGGAATGGCGTTTGAAGCCATGAATCACTTGGGCCATTCAAACACCAATATGAAAATTATACTGAACGACAATGAGATGTCCATTTCCAAAAACGTCGGTGGTTTGTCAAGAGCATTGAATAAGCTTCGTACAACACAAGGATACTATTCCATAAAGGGAAAAACTAAAGTGAAACTTTCCAAATTTCCTTCAGTGGGTGAGCCCCTCGTGAAACTGATCAGCAAGGCCAAAGGTGGACTCAAATATTTCCTGGTCAATCAAGGGCAGTTTTTTGAAGATCTGGGACTGACTTATATCGGTCCTGTTGATGGGCATGATCTTGGCTCATTGATTGATCATCTAAACATGGCAAAAAAAGCGAAAGATCCTGTTCTTTTGCATGTGGTCACACAAAAAGGCAAAGGATATGGATTTTCAGAACAATTCCCATATCTTTATCATGGTGTTGGACCATTTGATCCCAAAAATCTTATACCACAGAAAATAAAAAAGGATTACTCTCAATTGTTCGGTGACACCTTGGTGGATATCGGAGAAAAGCATGACAATGTAGTCGCAATCAGTGCGGCAATGATAGATGGAACTGGACTTACAGAATTTTGCAAGCGTTTTCCAGATCGAATTTTTGATGTGGGCATTGCAGAACAACATGCCGTGACCATGGCGGCGGGACTCATGACCCAAGGCATAAAGCCGTTTGTGGCTATTTATTCCACATTCTTGCAAAGAGCATATGATCAGGTGCTTCATGATGTATGCATACAAAACCTCCCTGTGGTATTTTGTATCGATAGGGCTGGAATCGTAGGAAATGACGGAGAAACACATCATGGTCTTTATGACATTTCATATCTTAGTGCCATCCCGAATATGACACTTTTGTCACCTAAAGATGGTGAGGAACTTGAATATATGATGCGCTATGCTGTGGATTATAACGATGGACCGATTGCCATCAGATATCCTCGTGGAAATGCGGAACATTTGTCGGCATTGCCAATTACAAATTTGTTGCCTGAAATGCTACATGTTGGCGAAAATATCGCTCTTGTTGCAACCGGTAAAATGGTTGGAATTGCACTGGAAGCGGCAAAAAAATACGAGACGGCATTCGGCAAGCGCATCAGTGTGATCAACATAAGAAAAATTAAGCCACTTGATGTGTTGGAAATCAAAGAGCTTCTTCAAAATCATAAGGTCATCATAACGCTTGAGGACCATTCCATTATAGGTGGACTTGGTGACCAAATCGCAAACCTGTTATTCAATGAGAGTCATCAAAGAACACTCCACAAGATGGGATTTTATGATGCTTTTGTGGAGCAGGGCAACGTAGAAGACATCTTCAAGGCACATTCACTTGATGTGGAAGGTGTATTTGAGAAGATTAAGGCGGTGGACAATGTCTAAGGAAAGGATCGATGTCCTACTGGTCGAAAAAATGGGTTTCGAATCAAGAGAAAAAGCACAGGCAACCATAATGGCCGGACTTGTATACATTGACAATATGCGTGTGGATAAGGCCGGTACAAAAGTGGATGTGGAATCGGAAATTGAGGTCAGAGGCAATGCACTTCCTTATGTCAGCAGGGGCGGGCTTAAACTTGAAAAAGCGATTCAAGCCTATGATTTGTCGCTCGAGGGCAAACGGTGCATGGATATTGGCGCATCAACCGGCGGATTTACGGATTGCATGCTTCAAAACGGAGCGATGAGGGTCTATTCCGTGGATGTCGGCTATGGACAACTCGACTGGAAACTAAGAAACGACGAACGAGTCACCAATATGGAAAGAACCAATATCAGATATGTGACAATGGATCAAATAGGGGAACCTCTTGATTTTGTCAGTATCGATGTTTCCTTTATATCTCTTAAACTGGTTCTTCCAGTTGCCACAACGCTTTTAAAAACCAGAGGGGAAATCGTTTTTCTCATCAAACCCCAGTTTGAGGCCGGAAGGGAACAGATGAAAAAAAGCGGCGTTGTTCGTGACCGTAAAATACACATTCAAGTTATTGAAAACGTCATCAATTTTGCAAAGGATAGTGGCTTTTGTATCAAAGACATCACGTTTTCACCTATAAAAGGACCTAAAGGCAATATAGAATTTCTGGCTTATGCCATAAAAGATGATTTGTGTGATTCTTTTGCCATAAATGTCTCCGCTTTGGTTGATAAGGCTCATATGGACCTTAGCGATAAAACCGAGGAGAGCGAGAAATAGGAAGGACATCATGAAAGTCTTCAAGTATCTTGTCAAACTTTATATCATATTTTTCAAAGTGGGATTATTCACAATAGGTGGTGGTTACGCTATGTTGCCGATAGTTGAGAGAGAACTCGTAGAGGAATCCAAACTATCCACCATGGAATCGGTTATGGAAAGC
>JAIOSU010000245.1 GCA_021107455.1 Clostridiales bacterium
ACAAAGAGACATCAAGAAAAACTACGTGGACACCGTTACAGTCCGCATCGAAAACAAAATCGGCAGAAACGATCCATGTCCTTGCGGCAGTGGAAAGAAATATAAGAAGTGTTGCATAGATAAGGAACTCTAATCGACCCTTGGTCGTTTAGAGTCCCTTGTCGGTGGTTTTGCGCTGGAGAACGCGCAGTAGTTTTTGCCACTCTTCGAGTGAGCAAGTGGTTTTTCGCACTTGTCAGTGCGAAGTGGGTGGGAAAGTCAAAGTCAAAAACATTAAAAAGCATCTCGAATACTCAAAATGAGTATCGAAGATGCTTCTTTTGTTTTTGATCTTCCAAACTACTGCACTCGCAGAGTGCAAAACCACTACGCTCGAAGAGCGTAAAACCACTGCGGACCCTAGTCCGCAAAACCACCGAGCTGCGCGAACGCCAGCGCCTATTCCTCTCTCCCATACCTAGACCGATAAAGTCTCCTTCTGTCGAGGACGAATACAGGATCGGTGAATTTTTCATCGTCCATGTCTTTAAGCGCTTTGTTCATATCGTACATGCGGGCGTCCACCATATCCAGATAGTGCAATAGTTCACCTTCAGGAATCAATGGTTTTTTTGGACTTCCGAATTCAGGTTCGTAATGATGTGAAAGGATCATGTGTTGGATCAAAAGTGACAGTTCTTTGTCGACGCCAAGTTCTTCTGCGACGCGATCGATTCTTTTGATGCCCATGATGATGTGACCCAGCAGTTGACCTTCCATGGAATAATCGTCCACCACGCCCACTTCTGTGGCGTTCATTTCATTGATTTTCTCGATGTCGTGCAATATGACGCCAGCGAAAACAAGATCACGATTCACATTTTTATAAATATCACAAAGGGCATCTGCAGAGCGAAGCATGCGTAATATGTGATATAAAAGGCCACTTTTAATGGCATGGTGATTCGATTTTGCCGCCGGATAATACATCAATTTGGTTTCAAAAGATTGCACAATGGTCAGAACCAATTTTCTCACTTCATCCGATTCCATCTTGCCTATGAATGAGATGATCTCATCGTACATGATTTGAGCTTCAATAGGTGCTGTTGGAATGAACTGGCTATAGTCCACCTCATCTTCTTCCATTGTTCCTCTGATTTTGATGATTTTCAGTTGTACGGTACTCTGCCACTGGGTGACACTGGCTTGAACCTTGACGACTTCACCCGGATTGTAAATGGTCTCGACATCGCCTTTTGCATCCCACAGTTTGGCATTCACCTCACCTGAAATATCCTGTAAAGTAAAATCTATATACGGTTTATTGGCGCTCGATGTTTTGACATTCTTAGCTTTTACCAAGTAAAATGCCGTCACCTCTTCTCCAACTTTCAAATCTTTGATTAACACTGGGCATCTCTCCTTCTTTTTTCTTAAACCATTATACTTTATTAGATTTCATATGTCTATTGAAGGAGCTCAAAAACAAATTGTGTGAGGTCCGCTAGATGTTCCAAATCAATTGATGCATCTTTTGTATCATATGGTGTGTGATAAAATCTCTTGTCAAATTCTATGAGAGTCACTGCCGCAAATCCCGCTTGCTCAAATGGGAAGTGATCGCTAGCTCCAATGTTGCTTGTGATTGCGTTTATGCCATATTCTTTTGCATTTTCAAAAATCCACTGCGAGAGTTCGGTTGATTGAGGATGAGTTGCACTGATCTCAAATTCGATTGGCGTGTTCGATCCCAGCATATCCATGTTGATGATCTTAAATTTATCTACATCAAGGAAGTTATCTCTGACAAAGGCAGTTGATCCATGAAGCCCTTCCTCTTCACCGTTGAACGCTATGAAATAATAATCCAATTCCTGTTCACCATCCCTGACCATCGCTTCAGCAAGCGCCATCATTGCGCTGACACCAGAGGCATTGTCAAGAGCGCCATAATTGACTGTACCATCCAAGTTGTCACCTAGATGATCAAAATGGGCTGATATCACATAACCATGGTCTGATTTGCCGTCAATCATGCCAACGACATTGGAAACTTCTACGGTTTTTACATCTGCCGCGGTTGAAACCTTAAGAAACTTTTGATCGGCATCTTTGATCATCTGGAAAGCACCCGGTGATACCCTGTAAATGAGGACACCATTTTCATTGTCATTATGTTGCATTAGTCCAGTATATGGGGACAAAATGAAATGGTCGTTATTGAGTTGATCGGATTCATAGATGATGACTTTTGGCTTTCTATCAGAATTCAAAACCGACTTAAAAAAAGCATCATAGCTGGACGAAGCCGTTGCGTTTCTTGAAAATACCCATATGTCATCTTCGGTCATTTCGTCTACCTTACCTACAACGAAAGGATCATCTACAATGGTATAGGCTCCCTGAAATTCACCGATTCCCATAGCGAAGTCCCTTGCGATATATTCAGTGAAATCGTCACCAAAATCAAACTTTTGTACAACCGCTCCATCCACATCGACGAGTTCAAATTCCGTGACCTTTTGCTTCAATGGCACCAATAGGTCGAACCCGTGAAGATAGGATGATGCAAACTCGGGTGCAGATAGGCCAATGGTTTCCATTTCACTTTGTAAAAATTCCTCAGCTTTTTTATTGCCATCTGTCCCTGGCAATCTTCCTGTAAACTCTTCAGATATAAGTGTATCCAGAACTGTATTGATATATTGTGGGTCAATAGAGACAACTTCTGGAACATCCACGTTTGACACGGGCTTTGCACAGGCTGACATTGATAAAACCATTAAAAACGAAGTGACGACTATGATTAGTTTTCTGCGATTCATTTTTTCCGCCTCCCGAAACTCATTCTCTTATGTAAAAAAAGCTCTGATCACATTATGGCGTCAGAGCTTTAGTTTTAATGGTCTATAATTTTTCTATGGAATATTTCTCTTTAAGCGATTCCACTTTTGAAAGATATTCATTATTTTGCTTTTGAACCAACAATTGTTGCTTGATTTGTGGCATCACTGCTTCAAGAGATTGAACTTCAGCATCTTTTTCAGCTTTTTTCTGAATAAGGTGATATCCGAATTGTGTTTGAACCGGTTTTGATAACTCGTCCACTGAAATTTCAAATGCTACTTCCTCGAACTCAGGAACCATTTGTCCTCTTTGGAAGAATCCTAAATCTCCACCTTGTTGATTGGATGGACATTTTGAATATTGCTTCGCAGCGTCTTCAAAGCTGAGGCCTTCATTGATTTCTACCAAGATTTTGTCAGCTTCTTCTTTAGTATCCACTAATATGTGCGAGGCTTGAACTTGTGGCTCTGCCTTGAAATAGTGCATATTTTCATTGTAAAACGCAGCAGCTTCCTCTTCAGTTACTGATACGCCTTCAATCAATGTCTTGATGTTGAATTGCTTGAGTAAGCCTTCTTTCATCTTTTCGAGCTCTATTTGAAATGCTTCTGAAGCTTCTACATTTGATTCTACAGCTTCTGCATAAAACAGCTCTTGATAAATCAGTTCATCCAGCAAACGTTGCTTGCCTTCTTCACCTTGAAATTGAGATTGTACTTGTTGTCCAAGTGATCCGTAAAAATTGTTGAAATCTTGCTCTGTGATTTCTCTACCGTTGACTTTCGCCAATACTTTTGAAGTCATATAATTCTCCTTTCGGTTAGTAAGCCGCTCTTTACAGTGAAACAGCCATCCGATGTCTATCATACCAAAATAAATATCAAATGGCTACTTGCACGCTATAATTTTGTCATTAAATTTACATAAAATTCATCAAATGCCTTTTGGGCTATTCCGAGCTCATGTAATACATCTTTATTGATGAAATTATCATATTTGGTGTAATTCATTGCTTTCCATGCGTAATAATTCGCGACATGTACGGCCATGACCAATTCTTCGTTTATTATATCAGGGCTGAGAGGATTATGGTGCATGAGTGCCGCTTCGATCATAGGATATGGAAGTCCCCATAGATCCAGCAAATAGCCACCCAGTTCTTCATGCGAAAATCCGATGATTCTTTTTTCTGTTTCTTCAAAACCAAGTTTCTTGTCGCTACTCACCAATTTCACAACTTCATCGAACTCTTTCGGGAAATTGCTCATTAGAACAACACTGCCAATGTCATGCAAAAGTCCGATGGATGCAATGTTTGTGTTGAGTTTTTTTCCGAGCAATTCCACATACATTGCTCCAAGGATTTTATTGGTCAATCCCACATGTTGCCAATGTATATCCCTGATTTTTGGATCGAGTCCGTCGTTTCCAAAGACAGCATTGCTCAGGATTATATGTTTCACGTTTATGAGCCCGATATACATGATGGCTTGTCGGATCGAGCCTGTTTTTGCATTGTAAAAAGCTGTGTTCGCCAGTTTTAATATATTGGAGGTAATGGCTGGATCGCTTTCAAGTTTCTCGGCGATATCTTCCACAGATGCGTTGTTTCGGATCATATGATTCAGACTGAAATAAATTTCCGGAAGAGTCGGTACATTTTTCATAGTGGACATCAAACTCAAAAGTTCCTTGTTTTTAACCTTCTTTTCAATTTCAAATACTTTTGAGATCAATTGCCAAATTTCACCAGCGGAATGCGCCTTGTTGCAATTGAGTTGAGATATGCCTTCAAAAGCAGGCATGTGATTTTCACTGGTGGTTCTGAGATCCGTCACACTCATACGGATCACACCAGGAAACTCAGACTGTATTCTCTCGATCAAACTCTCATTAAAATTACCGATGGATACATCAACTACAACGAGATCCGTTGTTCCACCCTCAAGGTGTTCCAGTGCGGAATTTTCTTCCTCCATTGCTATAAGCTCGTAATGGTTTTGGTCCATTCTCTTATAGAAATAATCCGTAAAAATTCTATCTTTCGATACAAGTAAAATTGTTTTCATATTATTCTCCCTTTAAAAGGTGATGACATAGTCAATCATAATCATTATACCCGGACATTTCATACAAACACAACAAATTACATCAATTATTGACTTGAAATGACCCCTTTTTTTATGTTAAAATGAATACCAATGACAGGCAATGGTTTTCAACTCGCAAATTGTACCTCCCTCTGAGAAATCCCTATGTTACAGTTTGCCTTTGTTGACGATTGCAATTTCATTCCTTATACTAGAGTCCCAACTCTAGTATTTTTTTATTTTTTGTCACCCCCGGAGTCATGTGAAATCATTAACTTAATTGAAAGTTGTTTTCAATTGAGCTATAATTAACGAAAAGTTTAAATAAAAGAGGTTATTCTATGTTTTTACAAGTCAATTATTGGACAGCATTTACAGCTGGCATCCTATCATTTTTCTCACCCTGTCTATTGCCGCTCGTCCCTGCTTATATCATGTATTTGACAGGATCGTTTGACAATGCGGATATCGCGCAGAAAAGAAAACATGCCATTATTCAAACTCTCGGTTTCATCATAGGATTCACAATAGTTTTCATGATTCTCGGGATTTCAGCCAGTGCGCTGGGACAAGTTTTCGCTAGAAACAAGTTATTACTGGGTAGAATCAGCGGTTTAGTGATCATGTTCTTTGGACTCTATATGGCTGGATTGATCAAGATTCCTTTTCTGACAAGAGACTATAGAAAAACAAAAGCTAGAACCAAAGTGACGTTCATGTCCGCCATAGGGATTGGTATGGCATTTGCGTTTGGTTGGACCCCTTGTTTTGGTCCAATCCTAGGGGCTATATTGGCTTCGACTGCGGCAATGAGTCAAAATGTCGGTGAAGGGGTCAAATTGTTGTTTGTCTACTCCATGGGAATGGCGGTTCCGTTTTTACTGACGACATTCTTCCTCGATTTCTTTGATCGACATGTCGCTGCTTTGAGCAAGCATTCAAGGAAACTCAATCTAATTGCAGGATTGTTCATGTTTGTCCTTGGTTTGTTGATTTTTACAAATAAGATGAACATCGTATCCAACTTTCTACTGAAACTATTTAATTGAATCCAATCAAAAGGAGAAGCATCATGAAAAATCTATTTAGAACTTTATTATATTCAGGCATTATCGCCTCAGTTCTTTTTGCAGCCTCAGCATGTGGGACAACAAGAAATGAGGAACCAGTGGTTGTGGAGACACCCGCCGAAGTGGAACAACCGTCTGAGAATGTAGCCGAGGAACAACCGGCTGAAGCCGTGACAGATGACACTTATGAGCCACTGATATTAGATGACTTCAAATTGTTGACTCTTGACGGTGAGGAGACTTCATTATATGCTTATGAAGGGAAAACTATCTTACTTAATTTTTGGGCAACTTGGTGTGGATATTGCGTACAGGAAATGCCTGTTCTTGATGCGTTCAATGAGCGGGATGATTTAGTGGTGCTTGCCATCAGCGTCGGAGAAGATGAAGATACTGTACGTGAATATATTGAGGAAAATGGCTACTCTTTCGAAGTTTTCTTAGATGAAAGCGGGGAATTGGGTGAAGCTTTCGGAGTCACTGGACTCCCTACCACTTTGTTTTTAGGTCCTGATTTTGAGTATTTTTATAGCTTCCCTGGAATGCTTACTGAAGAAACTCTGACTGAAATACTTTCTGTTATTGAAGGGATTCGTTCAGAACGCAACTGAATAAACGACAAGGGGGAACACAAATGATCAAGGTCAATAAGGAATATTTCTATTCCACACTAAAGACACTGCTCTTGACTGACAGTCCAAGCGGTTTTACAATGACCATTATGGAACAGATCAAGGACTGGACTGAATCACTAGGGTATCATTATGAATCAACTCAAAAAGGAACGGCAATCATAACTATTGAAGGCGAAGACAATACAAAAACAGTTGGACTCTCCGCCCATGTTGATACGCTTGGAGCAATGGTCAGAAGTATCTCAACCACAGGACTTCTCAAGTTTTCTTTGGTGGGTGGTCCCATTGTTCCTACACTTGATAGTGAATACTGTAGAATCCACACCCGTGAAGGCAAGATATTCACCGGTACGTTTCTAAGCACATCCCCCTCATCCCATGTACATAAGGATGCCGCAAGTCTTCAGAGGACTCCAGATACAATGGAGATCCGTCTGGATGAAACTGTAAACAACAAACAAGATGTCCTTGATTTGGGAATTTCAGTTGGTGATTTTGTGTGTATAGACCCAAAAACTACTATTATCAATGATTTTGTCAAATCGAGATTTATTGATGACAAAGGATCTGTAGCATGTATTTTCGGAGTTATGGAGTATTTGTCAACGAGTGGCATCAAGCCAAAGCATCAAACCAAAATTGTTATTTCCGCATATGAGGAAGTTGGTCACGGCGCTTCGTATCTTCCAGAAGATATTTCTGAGATGTTGGCTGTGGACATGGGGTGTATAGGCGATGACCTCACATGCACAGAGTATGACGTCTCAATATGCGCAAAAGACTCCAGTGGACCATATGATTATCATATGACCTCAAAGTTGATTGAACTATCAAAACTTCATGACCTCAAATTTGCCGTGGATATCTATCCATTCTATGGTTCAGATGTCAGTGCAGCATTAAGAGCTGGAAACAATATCAAAGGTGCGTTAGTCGGACCTGGCGTCCATGCCTCGCACGGTATGGAGCGAACACATTACTCTGCACTTGAAAATACAATGAAGTTGGTTTATTTATATCTTACTGCTTAATCAATTGACAGACTACCCATAGGTAGTCTGTTTTTTTTTAGACAATCTTTTTCTAATG
>JAIOSU010000007.1 GCA_021107455.1 Clostridiales bacterium
CAGAAGATAGTGGATTATTACCTCCAAATTCAATTTCACGGATTATTGAGAGGTTTGAAATATTGAAAAGGGAAGATTCCTACAAACCATTATATGACATATTCAAGCAATATTTTGGATATATGAATATTGGTAGAAAAGGAATATCGGAAGAAGGAGACATTCCTCCATATAATGGAGGTCTTTTTTATGAAGATGGGTTATTGGATGACCTTATAATTGATGATGAAATATTGATTATTGATTTATTGAATTTATCAAAATATGATTTTAATACAGAAGTAGATGTAAATATTCTTGGACATATTTTTGAGCACTCCCTTACCGAAATTGATATAATTACCTCTGAAATTAAGGGAACTTCTAGTCGTGTAAGTAAAAGAAAAAAGGAGGGGGTTTTCTACACTCCAAAATATATCACTCAATATATTGTAGAAAACACGATTGGAAAGCAATGTTCACAAAAAAGGGAAATACTAAAAATTGAAAATATAGAGTTTGATGATTCATTTAAAACAAAAACTGGATTGTCAGTCAAGGGGAAATCATTATATCAAAAACTTGTTGATTATAAAGAATGGTTATTGTCTCTTAAAATTATTGATCCTGCGTGTGGTAGTGGTGCTTTTCTTAATCAGTCATTGAATTTTCTAATTCAGGAACATAAGAATATTGATAATATAATTGCTGACTTAACTGATACTCCCCTGAGATTATTTGATACGGAAAAATCTATATTAGAAAACAACCTTTACGGAGTAGATATTAATGAGGAAAGTGTCGAAATAGCAAAACTATCATTATGGATTAGAACAGCTAATAAAGGTAAAAAGTTATCAGTCCTGAGTAGTAATATTAAATGTGGGAATTCTTTGATTGATGACCAAGATATTGGAGGGGAGAAATCATTTAATTGGAATATTGAATTTCCAGAAATTATGGATAATGGTGGGTTTGATGTGGTTATTGGAAATCCCCCATATGTATTGTGCCAACCCTCTAATACATCTACGGAAATCTTAGAGTACTACAAAGGATTTGAGGTCGCCAGTTATAAAATAGACTTGTTTCATCTATTTTTTGAAAAGTCTATTTCAATCTTAAAGAGGAATGGTAAACTTGGATTCATTACACCAAACACCTATTTAACTAACAAATACATTAAACCATTACGAGAATTCATATTGACAAATTCATCAATAGATAAGATTGTTAATCATAATGAACCAGTTTTTTCAGAAGCAAGTGTAGATGTTGCGACCATAATCTTAAATAAATCCCTGGATTATACAGAAGAGATTGAAGTATTAGAAACTGGAAATGAAGGTCTATTTAAATTCCTTAATAAGAAGGACCAAAAAGATTGGATTAATGATGTGGACAAAATCTTCAATACAAAGGATGATTTTAAAATCAAATTCAATGGGTGTATTCCTCTAATAGATATTTGTAATAGTTATTTTGGAATTCAAGCGTATGATAGAAAAAGTTCAATTTCTTCTGACAAAGAAAATGAAGATTATTTACCAATAATTGATGGTGGTGATATATTCCCCTATCAGTATTCAATTCCCACCAAATACTTCAATTTCATTGATGACAATATTAAGAGTGGGGGAGATTATAAAGTATATAATGAAGAAAGAATAGTTATTAGGCAAATTGGGAAATTTCCAATTGTGGGGATGTGTAAGAAAGGAATTTTATCTTCTAACACCCTTTACAACATCAATCTAAATAATAGTGATTTTGACTTGAAGTATGTTTTACCTATCCTAAATTCAAGTCTGATAAAATCATACTGGATTTCAATGTATTCTGATGGGAAGAAATTATTTCCAAAAATTAAAGGATATCAATTAAAGACATTACCTATTAAAAATATATCCAAAGAATTACAAGGTCCCTATATTAAGAAATCAAATGACCTTATTGACTTAAATGACCAAATACAAAATAAAATTTCAAAATTCATGGGTCGTCTAAATGATAATTTTGAGATTTTAAAGACAAACAAAAAAATCACCAGTTTCTATGAATATGAATTCAAGGAATTGATTAGTGAATTGAAAAAACAAAAGAATGTTATTTCATTACCTCAACAGGATGAATGGGAAGATTATTTTTCATCTTACAAACTGGAAATAAATAATCTTCAATCCTTAGTTAATAAAACGTATTTAGAAATTGACCAAATGATTTACAACCTTTATGAATTGACTGATGAAGAAATTGGGATAATTGAGAATAACAATTTATATAACGGATAAAGACAAAAATAGATTATGGAAAATGGTTATATAAAAGCACTAGGTATCAGTTATTCAGGAACTATCCCAAAGATAAAGAAGAAGGATAAAAGACCATTACAACCAATATTTGAAGCATTTACTAACTCATTAGAATCAATCAAATTAAAACGAAGAGATGTAAATAGTGACAATGGAATCATAACAATTAGAATATATAAATCTAAGAACTTACTATCAAACGAAACCAAAGCATACAATTTTCAAAAGATTCAGATTATTGATACTGGGATTGGTTTTAATGATGACGAGTTTAACAGACTGATTTCATTAAATGATGATGGAAAAGGATTCTCAAATAGAGGTTGTGGTAGAATACAATTTCTTCACTATTTTGATAAAACAGAATGTCGAAGTATTTATAAGGATGAATCATCAAACACTGGTTTTAAATTCCGAAGGTTTGTTCTTTCAAAATCAAATTCTTTTTTAGAAAAGAATGCTATTATTCGTTTAGATGAAGAAAAGGAAATTGATTCTAAAGATTCGGGATCCACAATCACGTTTGATACTTTACTATCAGATAAAGATGAATCATATTATAAGGAATTAACTCCCGAGGAATTAAAAGAAAATCTCCTTAATCGGTATCTATCATATTTTTGTGAAAATAGAAATGACCTCCCAAAAATTATTATCAAATCAATAATTGATAATAAGGAATCTCCTGATTTGGAAATTATATCCAGTGATATTCCATTACCAGATAAAGAAGAATCTATTGAGGTACATTATAGTAAGGTAAATGGAAAGAATATAGAATTTGCGGATGAAAAAGAAACCTTTTTTTTAAAGTCATTCAAAATTCCGATGGATGATTTAGAAAGAAATGAACTCAAATTAACAAGCAAGGGAGAGATAGCTAAGGATGTTAGACTTGAATCTTTATTGTCAGAGGACAATGTAAATGGGAATCGTTTCTTGTTTCTTTTATCTGGAGATTACATAAATAATAGAGATAGTGATACACGAGGTGAAATCAATATTCTTCGTAAAGACGATTTTAAAAAAATAAATAGTGAAGCTCTTTTTACTCAGGATGAAATACTATTAGAAGATATTGAGGAAAAAACAAACAAAGTGATAATTGAATTATATGAAGAAATAAGGAACAAGAACGATGAAAAAAATGAAAATGTAGAAAAACTAAAAAAGATGTTTCTATTAAACCAGGAAACATTGGATTCAATGAAAATTAATATTAGCGATACTGATAGTTCTATTTTACAAAAGGTTTATCAGTCGGATGCTAAACTTATAGCGAGAAGAGATGCTGAAATAAAACATAGATTAAAAGAAGTTGAGGATTTGAATACAACTGACCCTGATTATCTTGACTCTCTAAAATCTCATGTTGATGAATTAGTTAAGTCCATACCATTACAAAATAGAACTTCATTAACTCATTATGTAGCGAGAAGGAAAATTGTTTTAGAACTTTTTGGAAAAATATTAAAACAACAACTGGAAATTCAAAGTGAAGGAAACCGAAATATTGATGAAAAACTATTACATAACTTAATTTTTCAGCAGTCGGCAGATAACCCAGAAGAAAGTGATTTGTGGTTGATAAATGAAGATTTTATATATTTCCAAGGAACCTCAGAATCAAGACTAACAGATGTTAGTATTGATGGGATAAAATTGATGAAAGATGAATTCTCACAAGAAGAAACAGATTATAAAAACTCCTTAAACGAAATAAGAGATACAAAGAAACCAGATGTCTTGTTATTTCCTGATGAAGGAAAGTGTATTATAATTGAGTTTAAAAATCCGAATGTAAATGTATCGGACCATATATCACAAATAAATCAATACGCATCTATCATTAGAAATTTGTCAAAAGATGAATTTCATTTCGACACCTTTTATGGGTATTTAATCGGGGAAAAAATTGATGCTGATGATATTATTGATAAAGACCCATATTTTGTGAAATCCTATAATCTTGATTATGTCTTTCGTCCTCATTATCCTGTAAGAGGTAAATTTGGGAAGACTGATGGGTCGTTATATACTGAATCAATAAAGTATTCAACTCTATTAGAACGATCAATTCTAAGGAACAGTATTTTCATTGAAAAATTAACTAGACCTTCAAAGTAGGTGATACTTATCTAAAGA
>JAIOSU010000034.1 GCA_021107455.1 Clostridiales bacterium
CATATCCATCGATAGCAAGATCATAGGCACATGTAAGGCCTGATGGTCCAGAACCGATAATCGCAATTTTCTTATCGCTGTAATCATGCCTTTTTACTGGCATATATCGAGTCTCTTTTTCGAGATCCTTCTCGGCGATGAACTTTTTGATGTCATCCACAGCAACCGCTTCATCAATATCACCACGTGTACAATCTTCCTCGCAGAGTCTTGGACATATCCGTCCACATACTGCCGGTAGCGGATTGTGTTTTTTAATGAGTTCCAGTGCATCGGTATACTTTCCTTGCGATGCTAGTTTGATATACCCTTGAACCGGTATGTGCGCGGGACAATTTGTGATACAAGGTGCTGTTCCTGAGTCCAATGTATTTTTTCTGTTGATTCTGTAATCGCTGTTCCATCGATCTTCATTCCACTCAGTATTACGAGGCGTCACTTTGGTGATGGTCTCGTCAATAGGAGTCTTTGAACATAGCTTTTGTCCTAATCTTAACGCATTGGTTGGACATACATCTATACATTCACCACAAGCCACACATTTGGTTTCGTCTACAACAGATTTATAATTGGATCTTACGATGTCATTGTTGAGGTATTCATTTGCAAGTCTCATGGCATAACAGCCACAACCACAGCAGTTGCAAATGGCATGAGTGTGTCCAGGTGTATCCAGATTTGGAATGGAGTGCATTAGACCATTGTCTTCAGCTTTTCTTATGATTTCAAAAGCCTCTTCTTTTGTGATTGCTCGACCTCTACCGGTTTTGATATAGTACTCTGCGGCATGTCCGAGTTGGATGCACATTTCTTCTTTAAGGTGACCACACCCCTCACCCATCGCTTCTCTAGATGTCCTGCATGAACAATCTGATACTGAAAAAACATCCGCTTCATTCAAGTGTTTGGATATTTCTTCATAGCTTGCTTTTTTAGTGTTGCCATCTATTGACCTTTCGATCGGCAAAACCCGCATCGGACCACCACCGATTGGCATGATTCCAGCCGCCATAGGACCCTTCTTACCACCAAAGTAATAGAAAGCTTCAGCAACTTCAGGATACTTGGCTACAATCTCTTTGTTGTTATTGATCATTTCAAGGTGACCTGGCACAAAAATATCCTGCCAGTATTGATCCACTCCATCTATAGTGTTGACAAAGGCGACCCCTGCCCATGCAATGTGTTCCAGTGCGACCTTAACTTTGTCAATCGGTTCACCGTAAGCCATTGCAACCTCTTCTGCACTCATCTTTTTTCGAAATGCGAGGTGCATGGCTATTTTGGCTTGGTATTCATCAAGTATCGGTTCTAATGCATAATACTCAGGTCCAAATGGGATTGCTTCTCTACTGGTACCAGCCTTGGTTCTGCCAATCTTGTTCGCTAGGTCGACAATTTCCTGTCTATAGGATCTTCCGTCCACATCTGCCCACGTCAGTGCGAAATTGAAACGCTTCGACTTGTTGAAATCAGTTTTCTCCGGTTGCTTCGCCATGTCTTATCTCCTCTTCATTTCAGTTTTGACCCAATCAGTCCATTTGCTGACGCCCTCGCCTGTTTTAGCGGAAATTGGGAATATTTTTATATCTTTATTCAGTTTTCGAACTCTTTCGTCCAACAGTTCCATGTTGAAATCAAAATGTTCCATAACATCTATTTTATTGATGATGAGTGCATCAACTTTTGCAAAAATCATTGGATATTTAAGAGGTTTGTCATCCCCTTCTGGCACACTTAAAATGGCTATGTTTTTCATGGCACCAGTGTCATATCCCACAGGGCAAATTAAATTGCCGATGTTTTCCAAAAATACCAAATCCAAATCTTCAACACCAAGTTCATCGATTCCGGTTCTCGCCATAGTCGCATCCAAATGACAAAGACCACCTGTATGCATTTGAACCGCTTTGGCTCCAGCGTTCATAACAGTTACGGCGTCGACATCAGAATCGACATCGGCTTCGATCACACCAATATTCATTTCTGCCTTTAACGCCTTGATTGTACTGACAATAGTTGTAGTTTTTCCACTGCCCGGTGATGACATCACATTGATGAGGAATGCGTTGTGTCGGTTGAGTACATCTCTTGTTTCATTGGCCACTTTCACGTTATCCTCATGGATATTTTTCTTAATCGAGAAAACCTTTAATTCACTCATTTTTACCCTCCTACTAATTGTTTCAGCTTGATTATAACAAGGTTCAAATTGCTCAACAACCGGCGTGAATTCTCAAAAAAACTTAAGAATTTACTTTTCCTTTGTGTTTACACAGTGTATAACTTAATGAACAACCTGATCATCTTGTCTAATGGTGGTTACTCATAACATTTTGTAAACAGAAGTCCAAAGTAAAATATTTTTTTGATGAAACACAAAATCTATGTTAAACTTTAGATAATCCAAACCAGAGGTGGTGACTTATGAATCGTGATTTGAAATTCAACATCATATCGGAAGGTCAAAAAATGGGCGTCAGTGTCACTTGTGAGAAACACAATATTTCCAGGACACTTTACTACCGTTGGTTATCGAGATACAAAACCCATGGAATAAAAGGTCTTGATGACATTGAAAAGAAGTTCACACCTCTTAACAAAACCAAACCTGAAATAGTTTCGACAATTTTAGGCTTGATCAAAATTTACCCGGAATATGGACCTAGATCAATCAAGTATCTCCTTGAGGAAGTGGGTTATGACATTAGTGAATCCGCTGTTTATAATGTCATGAAACGAAACAATTTGACAACAAAATCCATGAGAATCAAATTTTCGACAAAAAAAGACAAAAAAATAACAAGGAATTATCCTTGTTTTGATGATCTGAAAAGTGGTGAATGTTGGCTCTTTTGGACAACACTCTATGGAGATTTTGAATCCCTTGGAAAAATCTATGAATATACCATATTTGACTATAAAAGTAAGGTTGCCTGTACCAGATTGTATAACACATTGTCTCCAGAGTGCTTCGAGGACATTCTTACTGCGGCTGCGATCCCAGTTGCCCAGACACTTATGTTCAACACAAAGCATTTGTGTTTTTTTGAAGATCACGTCATCAAAGGAAAAGTGATGGATGCCTTTATATCCAACATCAACGGGATCTTCCAAAACAACGGTTATGAGGTCGCCATGCATTTGTTGAAACAAGAGGATCAACTGGTCAACCTAGATGAGCTCAGAAAAAACTATACACATCAATGCCTTTCATTCCTTATGCCATTTATCCATAAGTCCGTCTCGTTCAACTCACTCAAAATCCATTTGCAAAAGCAAGTCAGAGACTACAACTTAAACTTTAAGGCCTTGTATGCCGGAGAAAAGTATACACCTGTTGAATATCACGTGAAATCCACAGGCATAGACATGATTCTGCCCCTTTGGGCTTATATCGATCGAACATATTGAGGTGGTCCAAATGAGAGTAGCCATTATCGGAGCTGGAATCAGCGGAATGCTCGCCGCATAATTGTTAGAAAAAAAAGGAATAGGCGTCACCGTATATGAGAAACAAGAGCATATTGGTGGTCACTGCAGAACCCTCATAAATAAAGATAACCTAGTTGAACTGGGTACAGTTTTCTGTTTTTCACAGCACATAAAGGAACTACTGATTGAGCTAGATGTGGACTATACAGAACGGTTTACATACAGAAACTTTCTGGATGAACACTTCTCAAAAGTGGAACACCTTTCAAGAGAAAATGTAAGTGCATTGACAGACGAACTTATAAAGCTTGAGAAAATCCTTAAAAAGTATACCTCATCACTCAACACAATCAATTATGGTCATATTCATGAGGATTTGATGGTGCCCTTAATTGATTTTCTCAGAAATAATGAGCTGGAGATCATATGTGGGCTTTTAGCCCCGCATCTCTCCTCATTTGGTTTCGGAAACATTTGTGAACTCCAAGCTTATTATGCCTTCAACATCTTCAATATGGATACCATACAGTCATTAATCAGAGGAGATAGACTTCTCTTCGTCAACAAAGGCATGGATGAGGTCATCAGCAAACTCAGTCAAAACATATCTGATATTCGATATTCCATTGAAGTCAAAAACATTGAAAGTACCTATGAAAAAGTAAAAGTTGAAACCGAATATGGCTCAGAATTGTTTGATAAAGTTCTGATTACAACCAAATTACCAAAAGATGTGATCAAAGATGATCTCTACAATCAACTTATGAAAAAAATCGATACTAACCCATACATCACATGTGCCTATGAAGTGGAAAACAGAAATATTGTCACCACTTATTATAAAGCGAATTTGGGTCAATCAGAAAAAATTCAATTTTTCCACACCTTTAGGCAGAACAACAAAACCACTTTAGTGGCTTACGCTTATGGTTCCGTCAGCAAGGAATTGGTGGGCAGTATCACAGCTGATATCGAAAATTCTGGGATACACATCAAACATCTGATCACAGCCAAACAATGGTATATATTTCCCCACCTAAAAGCTCAAAACTTGACCCCGAACTTTTATAAGGACATTCTGGAGAGACAAAAAGTCAGTAATATTTGTCTGATCGGTTCCCTTGTTTCAAGACCAGCCATCTCCAATTTATATGCTTCCATCAAACAATTTATCTCTCAGACTTTCTAATTTATGTGGGTCAGCTTTCTTTTTTGACACTCTCGTAAAGATGGCTGCCCACTTTTGATATGGAC
>JAIOSU010000306.1 GCA_021107455.1 Clostridiales bacterium
AGATGAATCAAAATGTCATGAATTTGGTTGGTGAACCGGTATCGTTAACTATTACTGGAAGTCAGCGACGTTCGGATTATCCAATTATGATCAAAATAAAAATTGATTCTGAAAAATTTGATGGGTTGAATGAATTTGAGGGATTTAAGGGAATACATTATAGTGATGAAGCAGGTCTGAGCTACATAAATCCTACTGAGGTCAATGTTCAGGAAGGATATATCCTCTTTGAGGTATATAACAATCCATGGTTCGGTCCAGCGGAATTGACTGAAGAGGAACGGAAGGAACAATTCATCAAAAACAAAGCACTTCAACAATGGGGGATGACTCAAATTGAGGGTGATGTTCAACAACTGACAAAAGATGTAATTGAGAGCATTTTGGTAGAACAATTCAATGCAAAAAACAAGTCTGAAATAGAGGCGATATCAAAAGCAGTTTTGGCAGAAATGAAATACGGGTCTTTTGAATTCGGAAAACTTTCAACTGACTTAATGAATAAAGACTTTAAATCCTACACGGCTAATGTTGCTACTATGGTCGGAAAAACATTTGCGGATGCATATGAAAATGATACACTTACGTCGCTGTTTGGTCAGACGGGTACTGCTGCTGCGGCGGCAGGCTATCTTTGGGAAGGCGATTACAGTGGCGCTGGTATGAAACTCGCTGAAGCGATTTCTGAAATGTCACCGGTTTACAAAGTAGGTAAAGTCGCCGTTGAAGTCATCGATATGAAAATCAATAATTGGAAAGCAAATGGAATCGAAGAAGCGTATAAAGCGTTCAAAGAAGGCTCAAATGAATACATTTTATTTGGATACGATAATGATCCGGGGGATTTCGAAGCTGTTTATGATCAGATGCGTGGCATTGCAAGACAAATTGAGATGGATGCTGTTAAGCGTTATGCAGCCTCAATTGGCACGGATGTGAACTCATTGAGCGAAGAACAAAAGAAAAAAGCAATTGAAAGAGTAAAAAATGATTTAAAAGAACAATTTGAAAAAAGATCAAAACAAGAAGATGAAATCGCTAAAGCCGAAGCAGATCAGCGAGAAGTTATTGAGCAAATTGAAAAGTGGGGCCTTTTGGATAAAGGAAGAGCATGGTATCCGGAAGACATGAGTATAGAGCAGATGATGACTCGAATGCACAACCAGATTCTTAGAATTCAGAAAGAAACAGGACGATTTGATTTGGTGTATCGAAGTGGGGATCTTCATGACCAATCGCGTGGATTGGATTACATTGGAGTAATTAAAGATTCTGAGATGCTGGTTTCCCATTTGGCTGAACTCATCAAAACCAGATATGCTTTTGGAGAAGAGGAATATCTTAAAAAGTTAAAAGAAATGGGATATGCAAAACCCATTGAGCTGCAGCCAGGAGTATATAAGGGTATTTTAGTCATAACGGATGCTCCAATAATTGATTCTATGAAAAATGCTCTTGAAAACCCCGAGTCTGTACCTGAAATCACCAATGCAGATGGGGAACAATGTGAGGAATTTGACATTGACGATGAACAAGTTCAAGCTTCGATACAGGAAGGCATATCAAGAGCAGAGTCTGTCGTTGGTGTCGAAGTGCCATTGACGGTTACCATAAAAGCTGGTGAGAATGACGGGACTTATACTGCAACTGTTCGTGCAGATTACAACGCTGCTTTTCCAGAGTATGAATGTGAAGAAGCTACTGACGATGTATATGTCGTAATCGTTGAAGACAATCAATTGACACTAAAATATGATTTGGTTGAAGAAGGAATGACAATGACAACGACCTATAAGGCCATGTTATCTGAAGAAGGTAAATTGGAGGGTACATTTACATCAACAACCAATGAAGAAGAATATACAGGATATGCGTCCACTCAAGTCTTATATAGTGGAACATGGCGAGTAAGCAGGTAGTGATAGATGAGTGCATATGTAGGGTTCAATTTGACAGCGGCGGCAATACTTACAGGGTATGCCGCCTGTATTCTTAAAAAGCAGAAACTCAAATGGCTGGCGATATTTGGGTTGGCTATGGTTATGGTTTTTGGGTATTTCATCGGTTCCAGAGTTTTGTACGCTATACTTTATCTGGATCGAATCATGGAAGCCCCATCAAAACTATTTGAACTCAGGTTGGTCAATTTTTCGCTTTATGGAGGATTGATCTTATGCTCGGTGTTGTGGTTCGTATTCTTAAGAAGATTTAATCTTAATCCATGGAAAATTTCAGATCTCATGGCGCCTGTTTTGGGAATTTCAATAGCAATATCAAAGATGGGGTGTTTTTTCAATGGCTGTTGTTATGGCATACCGACGACGTTGCCATGGGGGATGATCTTTGAGCGTGCTGACAAGACCCCTACGGGGCAAATATTTAATGGAGGCGGAACAATACTTCGATTGCTAACAGGTTCCCAGGCCGTTTACAGACATCCGACACAATTATATGAAGTCTTTTTTGCGTTGCTTGCTTCGATTGTTGCAATTGTATTATTGATTAAACTGAAGGGTGATGATACCAAATATTTGAAAAAAATGGGACTACCAACTTTATGCTTCGTGATTATTTTGACAATTGGAAGATTTTTATCGTTTATGGTAAGAGAATTTCCCTATGCTTCACCATTATCCAATTTTATTAGAGGACCGTTGATCTATGGATTTATTCTTATTGCTTGCATTGTATTTGTAAAGAAAAAATACACTTGATGTCATATCCTCCAATAAATTTTGTATAGCCCTCCAATATCATTAATTAAGATCTTTGGTTATAATTAATTCAAGTAAAAAATCTTGGAGGGCATATGGCTAATTTAACACTTAAAAATATCAATAAGATCTACGACAATGGATTTCAAGCTGTAAAAAGCGTTGATCTAGATATCGCAGATAAAGAATTCATGATACTTGTAGGACCATCAGGGTGTGGTAAGACTACAACTCTACGTATGATAGCAGGTCTTGAGGAAATCACGGATGGTGACCTCAAAATTGGTGATGAATTGGTCAATGACATCGCACCAAAAGATCGTAATATCGCAATGGTATTTCAAAACTATGCGCTTTACCCGCATATGTCGGTTTATGACAATATGGCATTTGGACTCAAACTAAAAAAGACACCAAAAGATGAAATAAAAGAGCGTATAGAAAAAGCGGCAAAAATCTTGGATATCGATCAACTGTTGACTAGAAAACCAAAACAGCTTTCAGGCGGTCAAAGACAAAGGGTTGCACTAGGTAGAGCCATCGTCAGAAA
>JAIOSU010000284.1 GCA_021107455.1 Clostridiales bacterium
ATTACTGGTGGGCCTGGAACAGGAAAAACCACCATTATCAATGCGGTCATAGAAGCGTATGAAATGTTCGATAAGAAGGTCGTTTTATGTGCGCCAACGGGGCGTGCGGCAAAACGGATGACAGAAGCCACGAAACGTGAGAGCAAGACCATCCATAGAATCCTTGAATTTCAAGGTGAGAATCAGTTTGGGAAAAATGCAGAAGAACCGCTCAAGGCGGATGTTATTATTATTGATGAGATCTCCATGGTGGATATTGTGCTCATGTATAGGCTGCTTGATGCGATTGCACTCGGTACACATGTGATTTTCGTAGGTGACTCGGATCAGCTCCCTTCGGTGGGTCCAGGTTCGGTGCTTAAAGACTTGCTGCAAAGTGATCTCATCCAAAGCATTGCGCTCGATGAAATCTATAGACAAAGCGAGAGTTCGCTCATAGCGGTGAATGCGCATAAGATCAATCACGGGGAATTGCCGATCCTGAACAAGCCGGATAAGGATTTCTTCTTTATAAGTAGCAGTAGGTCGGATGTGATTTTATCGGAAATCAAGAATCTAGTGAGCCAAAGGCTTCCCAATTATTATGATTTGGATCCTCTGGAGGACATTCAGATATTGTCGCCCATGAAGAATTCCAGTGTCGGCGTCAATGCGCTCAACGACATGCTTCAGGAAGTGATCAACCCGCCGGAAAAGAGAAAAGTGGAGAAGAAGTTCGGCAACAAGACATTTCGCGAGGGCGATAAGGTCATGCAGATCCGAAATAATTATAATCTGGAATGGATTTCAAAGTACGGGGAAGAGGGCACAGGCGTGTTCAATGGGGATATTGGAATCATCTCGGAGATTGACGCCGCGGCGAGGACCGTTACGGTGATTTTTGACCAGGAGCGTGAAGTGGTCTATGATTTCCCAAGTGTGGATGAGCTCGTTCTGGCGTATGCGGTGACTGTCCATAAAAGTCAGGGTAGTGAGTTTAAAGCCGTCATCATGCCCATGGTTTTTGGTCCTCCGATGCTTATGAGTAGGAATATTCTGTACACTGCCATCACGCGTGCGAAGACGCTCGTTGTTCTTGTGGGGGATAAAAAAGCCATGCAGGAGATGATCCGGAGGAACCAGGAGCAACACAGACAAACAGGACTCAGGGAGAGGCTTGAGTTTTACAGGAAGATGGCATCGGGAGATTTGACATGATGTTTAGGGCATTTGTTAAGGAAGGAATCGATCTCTTTTGGCCGCTGGATCTGACTTGCAACGTTTGTCAGAAGGAGCTGGAGAAGGATGAAACGGACCTTTGCCCGGATTGTGTTGGGACTATTCGCGTCATTGGGGATACTGTATGCAAACATTGTGGCAAGCTCATCGATCAGGCTGTGGAGGCGCATGCCGTTTATGGATTCAAATGTAAGGAATGTCAGGAACATTTCTCTTATTATAAAAAGCACAGATCCTATGCACTTTATGAAGGTGGCATGAAAAAAGCCCTCATGGATCTGAAATATAAAGGAAAGACGCATCATTTGAGGTTTCTGATTGGTTGCATGACTGAAGTGATCGGTGAGAATGCTGATTTTCAAGATGTGGATTACGTCATACCGGTGCCCATCCATATTTTGAGGAGAGCGGAGCGCGGGTACAATCAAACGGAGTTTTTGGCAAAAGGGATCTGCGACTCTCGGCCCAGTTTAACCTATTCAAACGTCCTAAAAAGAAGCAAACCGACAAAAAAACTGAAAATTCTTGACAAAGAAGCTAGGAAGTTGATGCTAAAGGATGCTATAATATTGAATAAGAAAGTGAATGCTCCACTGGAAGGCAAGCGTGTGCTTTTGGTGGATGACATATATACGACTGGTACGACACTTGACGCTTGTGCGAAAACCTTGTATGAAGCCGGCGTGGATGAAGTGATGTGTATCACGGTGGCCATGGGTTATTGATAGGAGGCTATGAGATGACTGAAAATAAATTGAGTGCTCTTAAGAATTGCAAAAAATGCGGTCGGCTTTTCCAAGCAGAGAATGGAGTATCGCTTTGCTCAAGATGCAATGAAGACATCGATGATGAATTCACAAGAGTCAGAGAGTACATCTACGACAACCCCTCATCAAGTGTCAAAGACGTCAGTTCGGGAACGGGTGTACATACAGATGCCATTCTCAAATGGATCAGAGAAGGCAAAATCGTCCTGGGCAGCAACTCAAACATCGCCTTTTGTGAAAGATGTGGCGAACCCACCACAGGAAGCAGATTTTGTCCGAAGTGTGTGAAAGACCTTGCTACAGGCCTTAAAGCCGGTCTTGAGGACTCCAATCACAAACAGCAAGTGGGCATGCATATCAAAGAATCGTCAAAAAAATAAAATAAATGCTAAACAAACCCTCGTTTGTGCCGATAAATGTATTAGAGAAATCGGCAGGACGGGGGTGTTTTTATGAAGATCAATAATCCAATAGCAGTAAACAATATTCCAAATGTCATTAAAGCTTATGGCAAAACAGCGAAAAAGACTGAAGCAGTTGAAAAACCAGGTCGAAGTGCTGATAAAGTGGAAATATCAAGTCAAGCAATGGACATACAAGTAGCTATGAAAGCTCTTGCTGAAGTTCCTGAAGTACGTAGTGAAAAGGTGGAGGCAATCAAAGCTCAAATTCAAAGTGGTACATATAAACCATCAGCGGAAGATATCGTTGACAAAATGTTCGCTGATTTGAGCAACAAAAAAATCTAAATGCCGATTTCTTAATCCCCCACAAAACCTGCCGGACGTAATGTCCGGTTATTCATTATAAGGAGTAAATGCTATGACAAAAAGCGTTGAACAGCTGATTCTTACACTTGAGAAGGAATCTGAAATATATAGGGAGATCCTCGAGATCTCCACAAAGAAAAGGGAAGCCATCAGAGGCAACCAAATTGAAAATCTTGAAGCTTTAGCGGGACACGAGCAAGCACTCGTTGTGACGCTTTTTAAGCTTGAGGAACTCAGGGAGAAAGTCCTTGATCTGATTTTAAGGGAACTCAAGATCGATCACATCGACAACGTCACCCAGTTGGCACAGTTCCTACTTCCGGAAGAAAGACAAAAGGTGCTCTCAGCCAAAGATGAACTGATTGTACTCGTTAAAAATACAGTAGATGAAAACCGTTTCAACAACCGCATGATTGAAGATAAGCTCGAACTCATCCAGTTCAACATCGGCATGCTCACGCAAATGTCAGATGATAGCGGCAAGTACGACAAAAACGCCGTCAATGATGCTTATGAACGTAAGAATATTTTCGATGCACGTGTATAGATAAGGAGAGGATTCCATGTCAGCAGGATTTTTAGGATTAACAACTTCATTATCAGGTCTTTTTGCCAATCAAAGATCCCTCGGCATCGTATCGCACAACATCGCAAACGCCAACACCGAAGGATATTCCAGACAAGTCATGAACACCAAAGCTTATGACCCCCAGATTTTACCGGGAGGACTAGGAACGTTAGGTGTCGGTGTCGATGTCACCGCGGTCAAGCAAATCCGTGATGCTTATCTCGATTACAAATACAGAACCGAAACCAGTGTTCAAGGGGAATGGGATGCGAGAGCCAGCGTACTCACTGAAGTTGAAGGCATCTTCAATGAACCTTCTGATTCCAGCATCGCAGAACTGCTCGACAAATACTATGAGTCACTGCAGAGTCTCCAAAAGAACCCTGAAAACCTCACGGCAAGAACTTTGGTGCGTCAAACCTCCATCGCCCTGTCAGAAGGTGTTCAGAGACTTTCCACCATGCTCAAAGACCTACAGAAAGACCTCAACTATCAATTCGAAACCTCAGTGGCGGAAGCCAATGATATAGCAAAACAGATCGCGACACTCAATGAGACGATTTACAAATCAGAACTCGAAGGTGGCAAGGCCAATGACCTTCGCGACCAGCGGGAACTGCTCGTCGATAAATTGTCCACACTAGTAAAAGTGGATTATTATGAAGACGCTCAAAATCGTTTCTACGTACTCGTCGGAGGACAACAACTCGTCGCCCACTTCAGAAGTGACAGTTTTGAACTCGTTCCTAGAACGACTAAACTTAACGAAGACGATTCAAACGCAATCATGGACGTACAGTGGACCAATGGCAACAAGATCAACTTTTCAACCGGTAAGATCAAAGGTCTGATGGATGTGCGTGACAACATGCTCGGCGACAGAAAAGGGATTCCTTACTATACTGAAAAACTCAACGAATTCGTAGATATTTTTTCAAACACCATGAACAACATCCATGAAGATGGTTATGGCCTTAATGGCAGTACCGGATACTACATGTTCACAATGGACAATATGTCCACTCAAGAATATAAAGATTATTTGATGACCAGAGGCCTCAACGATGGACCTCCGGCAGATGTCACTTCATCCGTCATGGATGGTGTAGATGCACTTCCGGCTGATCAACAGCGTGACAAGATCGCATCCAACATTGAAAAAATTCTCGCGAACAATCCTGAATATAACAGCAAAGCTATAAGAATCATCGATGGCCACTATTATGTGGTGGATCAAATGAAAGCTTCACGAATGACCATCGCAAGGGATTTAGAGGATCTTAACAAAATTGCAGCTGCATCACGAGTGGAAGACACTCCTGGTGATGGCAGCAATATCTTAAAGATGATTC
>JAIOSU010000131.1 GCA_021107455.1 Clostridiales bacterium
GTTCAATGCAACGCTCATCGCTTATGCAAGAGACGACCCTAACGGCACGGCTGTGAATGCAACAAATCTTGACACTTATGATAACGGTAATCTAACGATCCGGTGGACTCCGCATCGGACTGGGTGGCACAACCTGACCGTGATCGTGGATCCAGGTAGCGACGTGATCGAGACGAACGAGAGCAACAACAACCTGACAGCAGAGGTATTTGTCGCAAATAAGATCGATCTGGAACTCGTATCACCGATAACTGATGACAGTCTGTACGATAACCCCATTAACATGATAAGCTTTTTTTCTCCTGAATTTTACCCAGCCACGCCTGTAGATCAGCATGAGACAGTTGATGGACGTGATTGGTATACGAGTACTTACAATTCATCAGTAGATGAAATCATAAAGACACGTAGTGATGAGCTTTCAGAAGAGGTACGTGAAAAAATCAAGATTGTACTTGAGGATAATCCAGAATACACTTCTATCTATGAAAATAAAAGTTGGGCTCAAATCGGTCCCTTTACGAACTTAAGGATAGATATTAACTTGGTTGCCAACAATAATTATTACTGGGCAAGTTATTCCTATGTTTTCGATGATTTGGGCAAAATACTTACCCTTGCTGATTTATTTGTCGATTCATTCAATTATGAAGCATTGCTCAAGGATGAAGTCATTCAAGCTACACAGGCACAGCAAATTATCTTGACTGATGATCAGATACAACTGTTATCTGACACCTTGATGTTTCAAATCAATTCAACTAGTTTATATTTTACGACCCTTCCAATCAATCGAGATCAGCGAGAAAGCTCTCCTATAAGCCTGTTTTTTCAATTTGATGAGATTGGTATTGAAAACCTGAAAATCTTTGATTGAACATATAAAACGACCTAATCCTTAATTCAACTGGATTAAGTCGTTTTTAATTTTATAGTGGTTCTTTGCTCTGACAAAGTTTATCTGAACAGTTTTGACATTTGATCGATGCGTTTGATCCTTTCCAAAACCGTTCAGGATGATTGGCGTATACAAATTCCCATCGGATTAAAACCACACAGGATGTGAAAAACAGACTCCAACTGTAAAAACTCTTGATGAATAGCAGTGGTGTAAAAATCATGAAATAGCCCCAATCAAATATCCTACAATTCACACAACAACTGTTTTTCATAATGAAAGTTTGAAAAGGACAGAAGAAAAGCACACAAATCAAATCTGACAAATAATAGAAGAATGACAAAAGAATCATTTCAGCCACACCAATGATGTTGGCAAGATACAGTGCGGCGAAAACAGCATTGAAACAAAGCCAGACCAACATCACTTTCCATGCCTTAATATTCATATCCTGAACATAGCTGTAAAGAGATTCAAGTGTGAATTTTTCATTTGGAACAGTATATGTTTCTGCTCTACTTTTTCGAATCCCCATTGTCACTTTTTTCAGCGGCAGCAAATGGCTGATCATACCCACCATGAATATGACCCAGAGGATTTGTTTGTAGCCGAAATCATCGAAAAATGGTTCATTGACCAGTGCTTCTAACAAATGCCTTTGGGTAAAATAAAAATACACTGCCGCTATAAACACAACTGCCCTAAATACAAATTGAATGACGTGGTCATAATATACGCCATTCCCAGTCTTTTTGATGATCCTCATATGATTGTCCTCATACCTACTTAATATCAAAGATTAAATTCATACAAATAATATTCGAAATCTTTTTCATATCCAAACTTTTCTGCTAATGCTCTTGTTGCAAGCCCTTTTTTTCTATGCGTTTCTAGTGTTTTTATATGAGATTCCATAGAAGTATCATTCATAAATAGCGGACTTAACAAATTCTAAATTATACCGATTGCTTTTCAATAACTCTTCATTTACCTCTTTTAAAATATAATCATCTGGTTTGAGAGTGTCAAAAACTTTCTTTTCAGTCGTCTTATGTTTATAAACAAACTGTTTAGACATTCTTATATTTCGATTTTTAAATATTGATTTGAAATTTTCATCCCATACTTGACCAATCCCACTAAACTCAAAGGACTCTATTCCCCGACTTTGAGCTCGAGGTAATATTTCTTCATCAATATACAGGTTAATATTGTTGTTGAAATCTGAATTGTTGGCATCGCCTATGAAATAAAACCCTTTTATGCCCTTAGACCAAACCATTGCAGTTTCAGGGTTTTCAATATTGTCAACAAATACCCAACCAGGATTGTATCCCTCGACAACTGCTTTGATTTCTAAGTTGATCAACTCACCGTTTAATAAGTGAGATGCCTTCGAAAATTGCAGCTGATTCAGCTCATGAATCATCTTTACTTCTCCCTTTTGTTGTTATATCTATTTTCTTAGAATAACAATGAATGAATCATTATCATTCATTTCTTTATATTCAATACATTCCTCAATTACAAAACGTCCTTTTATCTTATCAATATCTTCAGGTTGGTATTGAACATCTGGTAAGCCTTCATACTTACCTTCATTCGGATTGCCTTTCCAAATGGCATGAAAAAGCAAACCATCTTTATTCAATATTTCATATTGCGCAATTAAGGATTTTTCCAATTGTTCTGGTGTCAAATGCTGAAGGACTTTATTAGAATAAATAACATCATAATGTTTTTCAGATTCCATAGTAAGCGCATTTATTTTATAAAATTGTTGTCCTTTAAATTTCTTTCTCAGGGTCTTTAAAAAAGCATCTGAATAATCACTTCCTGTTATATTATAATGTTTAGATAGAGTTTCGTAATCTTTTCCAGTTCCGCTTCCAATTTCTAAAACCTCTTTTGATTGATCAACTTTTTCAATAAAAGTATCCACTACAAAAGTGTTTTTAAAAAATAGTAACATAATTGAATAAATTTTTGTGGTCAGCCAACTGTATTGTTTGAATTCTTGCTTTTTACTCATCTAAACTTACCTCCAGTTTCTTTTCAATAACGAGTATATGCATAAATCCGTCATTTCATCTCTAAAATACATGTACTCTCTCAGCAATCCTTCTTCGAGAAATCCTAACCGCTCAAGAGCTTTCCTAGACGATTGGTTGTCTGGATAAACTAAAGCTTCGATCCTGTTAAAATTCATTTGCTCAAAACCAAAACAAATGATCTTATGTAATGCTTCTCTCATGAACCCTTGATTCCAATACTTCTCTGACAACTCATAGCCAATTTCAGCACGATAATGTTCCTGACTGATATTGTGGTATCCACATGTTCCAATAACTTTACCACTTGATTTTTCGACAAGTCCCCATCTTATGGAGCGCTTCTCATTAAATCCTTGATTAAATCTGTTGATCATCTGCTCCACTGGTTCAATATCATTCATTGGAAACATTCCATAGTACTCAGTTACCTTATCTGAACTGAATATTTCAAACAAATCTGAAACATCACTCTCAACCAACTGTCGTAGCCATAATCGATTTGATTCAAGCGATGGATACTGCGTAAACATACAACTCACCTCTCATACTTATTGTTGCTCCAATAACTCTCGTACATTAAGAACACCCTATTTTTTCTTACTATGTTCTGCAACCATCATCTCATCTACACTGATTTCAGAATTATGATACCGTCTCCTATCAACTGTTGATTTCCGAAAATCAATGGCTTGTACTGGACACCATGCAACACAAGCAAAACACTGTTCACAGTCATGATTAAATGCTGGCTTGCCATCATTTTCATTAGTTATATTATGAACTGGACACACCGATGAGCAA
>JAIOSU010000227.1 GCA_021107455.1 Clostridiales bacterium
TCATATGAAGAACAAAATTTTAAAAGTATTGATTGACCAAAAAGAGGGATACATCTCTGGAGAAAATTTGAGTCAAATGTTTGGGGTTTCCAGGACAGCGATTTGGAAACATATCCAAACGTTGAAAAAAGAAGGCTATCAAATAGTTTCCGTTACTAATAAAGGTTACCATTTAAAGCGGAAATCTTCAGATGTCGACCAGATTGCTTTGGATCAAATGATATTGAATTCTGCTCTGATCAAACAGGTTGTCTATCTTGATCAAGTGGACTCCACGAATATGGAGGCCAAGAGAATGGCACTGACAAATCCTTTCAACGAATCATTGATAGTTGCAAGAGAACAAATTATGGGTAAAGGACGAATGGGTCGTTCATGGTTATCCGAGAAGGACTCGGGAATATGGATGAGTCTTCTATTGAAACCAGCGCTATCTCCTGATATGGTCTCAAAAGTGACTCTTATTGCTGCAGCCGCTGCAAGTAGGTCGATTGAAGAGGAAACTGGACTAGCAACAGGAATCAAATGGCCCAATGATATCGTCATCAATAGAAAAAAAGTATGCGGAATATTGGCTGAACTGAGTGCTGAACTTGGTCATATACATTATTTGGTTGTCGGAGTTGGAATCAATGTCAGCCAAAATGCATTTGAGGATTCGATTGCGGATAAAGCCACTTCAATCGTGATAGAAAATCAAGGAAAACCGGTCAACCGATTAAATATTATTAAAAAATTTGTAGAAATATTTGAAATGTATTATAATCAATTCGTTAATGATGGGCTATACGATTCTGTTGTGGAATATAATATAAATAAATCAGTCACTATTGGTGAGAAAGTATACATCACCACTCACGACCGCACTAGAACGGCTTTTGCAAAAACCATAGATGATGCTGGAAATCTGATCGTGACCAATGAGAATGGCGAAGATGAAGCAATATTTTTCGGGGAAGTATCGGTAAGAGGCATTAATGGATACGTATAATGATACCGGGAGGAACTATGTTATTAACTTTTGATGTTGGCAACACCAATGTTGTCATGGGGGTTTACAAAGAGAATCAGTTGTTGACCAATTGGAGAATGGCAACTGACCATTCCAAATCAGCAGATGAACTTGGAATATTCATAACACAGCTTTTTAAATACGAAAATTTGAAAATTGATGAAGTCCAGGATATCATCATTTCTTCTGTTGTTCCTCATGTTATGTATTCATTGCTTCATATGGCGCAAAAATACTTTGATAAAGAGGCTATCGTCATTGGACCTGGTATCAAGACAGGGATGAATATTAAATATGACAATCCAAGGCAAGTAGGAGCGGATAGAATCGTCAACGCTGTGGCGGGATTTAAAAAATACGGTGGTCCATTGATCATAATCGATTTCGGAACAGCAACCACTTTTTGCGCAGTAAGCGAGAAATGCGAATATCTTGGAGGATCAATTCTTCCTGGTATCAAAATTTCAGCCGATGCGCTTTATGAACGCGCTGCGAAACTCACTCGAGTGGAACTTATAAAACCAGATCGCGTCATTTGTAAAAATACCACACAAAGTGTTCAGGCTGGCATCATTTATGGCTATGTTGGCAGCGTGGATTACATTGTCGGAAAAATGAAACAAGAGCTAGGAAGCAATGAAGTGAAAGTAATTGCAACAGGTGGTTTGTCCACTCTGATTGCTTCTGAATCAAAAGAAATAGATGTAGTGGATAAATTTTTAACTCTGGATGGATTGAACTTCATTTATCATATGAACCGTCATCCTAAACCGGTTGAGGAACTGAAGTAAGTGAGGCATTATGAGAATTGGTAATATTGAACTTAAAAACGATGTTGTTCTAGCTCCTATGGCTGGAGTGACAGATTTGGCATTCCGATTGATTTGCAAGAAATTTCATGAGGGGTTGATGGTCAGTGAAATGATCAGTGTCAATGCACTATACTATAAAGATCAAAAGACACAAAGATTAATGAAAATTCTGGAGGAAGAACGTCCGATTTCATTACAGATTTTTACGGCGGAACCCGACAAGCTTGAAGCAGTTCAAGATGTACTCAATAATCACAACAATGACATTCTCGACATCAACATGGGTTGTCCAGCTTCGAAGATTGTCAATAACGGTGAGGGCTCAGCGTTGATGAGAGATCCAAAAAAAGCTGAGCAATTACTGAAAATGGCTGTTCGCATTTCTACCAAACCAGTTACTGTAAAAATCAGAAAAGGTTGGGATGACAATTCCATCAATGCGGTGGAAATAGCAAAGATTGCTGAAGCATCAGGTGTGGAGGCCATTGCAATTCATGGAAGAACGCGTGAACAACTCTATACTGGAAAAGCAGACTGGCAAATCATCAAGGTTGTTAAGGATGCTGTTAAAATACCAGTAATCGGTAATGGTGATGTTTTTACAGTTGAAGACGCTAAGAATATGAAGGAACAGACCAATTGTGATGGAATAATGGTCGGGAGAGGCATTCAAGGCAACCCTTGGCTTTTAGGTGAGATAGCAGCCTATCTGAAAGGTGAGTCAATGATCGATCATCCCACCAGGTCGGAACGACTAATGACTGTACTGGAACATTATGACAATTTGATTAAATATAAAGGTGACCATATAGCAACTCTTGAAATGAGAAAACATGCCGCTTGGTATTTAAAAGGCTTACCAAAAGCCGCGCACTTTAAGAACGAAGTGAATAGTGTCAGCAACGTGAAAATTCTGAAGAGCATTCTCGTCGAAGCGTTCAGCTAGGTTGACTTTGGAATATCACTATACTATAATAGACTGAATATAAATAAAAAATTGGGAGGAATTTCAGATGGAGAATTTAAGTGAATTGCTGCAGATTCGTAGAGACAAACTATCTAAACTAAGAGAAATTGGTCAAGATCCATTTAAAATAGAAAAATACGAGCGTACGCATTTTTCAAAACAGATTCATGATGATTTTGCTGCCCATGATGGAGTGAATGTTAGAGTTGCCGGTAGAATCATGGCTAAAAGAGACATGGGAAAGGCATCCTTTATAGATATACAAGATAGTGAAGGACGAATTCAATCTTATGTAAGAAAAGACGCACTTGGTGAAGAACAGTACGAAATATTCAAAACTTATGATATAGGTGATATCGTAGGTGTTGAAGGTATTGTTTTCAAAACCCAAAAGGACGAAATCTCCATTAGAGCTGAAGAAGTTATATTGATGTCCAAGTCATTGCAAATACTTCCAGAAAAATGGCATGGTCTAAAAGATCAGGAAATCAGATATCGCCAGAGATACGTTGATTTGATCGTAAATCCTGAAGTCAAAGAAAAATTTCTTCAGCGTTCGGTTATAATCAAATCGATGAAAGAATACTTCGATCGTGAAGGTTTCCTTGAAGTGGACACACCTATACTCAGCACTATTGCCGGTGGTGCCACTGCGAAACCTTTCATCACCCATCACAATACATTAGATATTGATATGTACATGCGAATTGCTAATGAACTTTATCTTAAAAGACTCATAGTAGGTGGTTTCGATAAAGTTTACGAAATGGGTAAGATGTTCAGAAACGAGGGCATGTCTATTAAACACAATCCTGAATATACCGCTGTTGAGTTATACGCGGCATATGAAGATTATGAATATATGATGGAACTCACTGAAAATGTAGTCGCATATTGTTGTGAAAAAGTACATGGGACAACAGAAGTGAACTATCAAGGCACAGTGATTGATTTCAAACCACCTTGGATCCGTTCTTCAATGCATGAACTTGTAGAGATGAAAACGGGCGTTAACTTTTATGAAATCGCCACAGACGAGGAAGCTCGCAAGATTGCCAAAGAGCAACTTCATTTGGAGGTTGAGACCAGAATGTCCAGAGGACATCTCGTCAATCTTGCTTTTGAAGAATTTTGTGAGTCAGATCTGATACAACCAACATTTGTATTACATCACCCTGTTGAAGTGTCACCACTTGCAAAGAGAAATCCGGACAACCCTGCTATCACGAATAGATTTGAAGCTTTTGTAAATACGTGGGAAATTGCAAATGCGTTTTCTGAGCTCAATGATCCAATCGACCAAAAGCAACGTTTTGAGGATCAGTTGTTACAAAAGGAAGCTGGAGATGACGAAGCTCATATGATGGATGAGGACTTTATCAATGCACTTGAAGTCGGACTACCTCCGACTGGTGGACTTGGTATAGGTGTGGATCGTCTGATCATGCTTATCACCAATGCAACTTCAATCAGAGATGTCATCTTGTTTCCAACAATGAAACCAATCAAATAGTAGATTGAAATATTCTGGAACCCTTACAATGAATCAACGTTGTAAAGGTTCCTGTTTTATTTTTGAGTTTTTATATTATCTCATGTTTAAAGGTCGTGTTCAGGGGTATCAATAAATTTGTCAGCGGATTTCAAACTTTTTTAGGAAATAACGTAATTTACTGTTGACTCATGAAGGAACCTGTAGTAAGATAATCAAGTCGCCTAACGGTGGCAACAAAGTGGATCAAAACACTTTGAAAAAAAAGAAAAATCAGTGTTGACAAACGAAAGTGCGGATGATACAATGATTAAGTTGTCGCAAGAGATTGATGGCAACGAGAAAAGCAAAATAGAACCTTGAAAATTGAACAGCTTAAATGAAAAAACCAAACGCAATTCATTCGGTGAGTAATCACCGG
>JAIOSU010000031.1 GCA_021107455.1 Clostridiales bacterium
GGACGTATACCTGACGACAAAAGATGGAAAAATTTTTAACGGCTGATCAAAGGAGGCTTTGCTATGGAAAGGAAGAAACTGATCAAGGATATGCTCGACAAAAAAGTATGAGAAATATTGAATGCTACTGAAAATACCGAGAAATTTGGAAACAAGATTTATAAGAAACTTAAAAAATTCGGATATGAAGTATATGCGGTCAACCCGATGTACGATACTGTGGACGGGGATGTCTGTTATAAGGATTTGGCATCGATTCCTGTGAAAGTGGACTGCGTGGATGTGGTAGTGGCTCCCGAGCGCGCCAAGCTGGCTCTTGAGGAAGTCATCAATCTCGGCATTGAGAATATCTGGTTCCAACCGGGTACATTCACACCTGAGATCATCGACGCCTCTGAGGTGGCGGGAGTCAATACGGTATATTATAATTGTGTATTGGTCGAACTCGACAAAAAATAAAAAACAAAGTTCACAAGGAAGGAAGTAAAGGGGAAATGGAGAAAACGGTTCAAGAACAAATCGATTTAACCGTTCAGTGGATCCGCGATACGGTGAAAGGGTCCGGTACAAATGGCGTTTTGGTTGGCATTTCTGGCGGTATTGATTCAGCGGTTGTGGCTTGTCTGATCAAGCGCGCTTTTCCTGAAAATTCGCTGGCTGTGATTTTGCCATGCAAGAGCAATCCTAAGGATGCACAGGATGCCATTGCACTCGCGGAGGCTTGTGGTATTGAGTACTTCACTATCGACATCACTGAGGAACACGAGCTTTTATATGGACAAATCCAAAGAAGACTCGAAGGTAAAACTGTTCTGAATGAAAGACTGGCAGATGCCAATCTCAGGGCGCGTCTCAGAATGTCAACTCTTTATGGGGTCGGCAATTCACTAGGCTATCTTGTTGCCGGAACGGACAATAAGGCTGAGATCCATACGGGTTACTTCACAAAGTATGGAGACGGTGGAGTGGACATCATTCCAATTTGCAATCTGCTCAAAAGAGATGTGTATGTTTGGGCGAAAGAACTCGGTGTGCCTGCTCAGATCATTGAGAGGGATCCATCCGCAGGTCTTTGGGAAGGTCAGACGGATGAGATTGAAATGGGCACCACCTATGACATGATTGACGACTATCTTATTGGAAAATCAATACCTGACAATGACCGTGCAATCATTGAGAGACTGCACAAAAATTCTATGCACAAACGTTCAATGCCTCCGGGACCTCCAGTATTCTAAAATGCGTCAAATAAAATTTGCTTTTCATTGCACATTCTTTGTGCTATGATATTTTTGCAAAAATGAATAGGAGAGAATACTGTGGGAAGAATAGGAACAATCATAAATCGTAAAGGCAAGCAAGATGCCAAAAAAGCAAAAGAGTTTACAAAACTCGGTAGATATATCATGGTGGCCGCAAGAGAAGGTGGCGCCGATCCGGAATACAACGCGGCGCTCAAAAGTGCCATTGAAAAAGCCAAAGCTGCAAATATGCCAAATGACAACATTGATCGTGCTGTAAAAAAAGGTGCGGGAGATTCTGATGGAGCTGTATTTTCAGAGCTCACTTATGAAGGTTACGGTCCAGGTGGAGTGGCTGTCTTGGTGGAATGTCTCACCGATAACACGAACAGAACCGCTGCCGATGTGAGAAGTTACTTCTCAAAAGGTAAAGGTAACCTCGGTACCAATGGCTGTGTCAGCTTCATGTTCGACCATAAGGGTGTTCTTGTCATCGACAAGACTGAAGATATGGATGATGAAGAGATGGAAATGGCCGCTATTGAAGCCGGTGCGGAAGATTTCTCAGTGGAAGATGACCACTACGAGATCTATACTGAAATTGGTGATTTCGCAGAAGTGAGAGAGACTCTTTCGGGTCAAGGATTTGAATTCAGCATGGCTGAACTTAGATATCTGCCTCAGACCATGACTAAACTCACGGATGAGGAAGATATCAAATTCATGCAAAAGATGGTTGATTTGCTCGAAGATTGTGATGACGTTCAAAACGTTTATCACAACTGGGAAGAGTAGTTAAAAGAGATAAAAGGGGACGGGTCTGAATTGGTAGCTAGCTTGCTAGCTACCAATTTGGACCTGTCCCCATTTTGTTTTGTCACCTGATGACTTACAAACAAGCTTCTATATCGGAAACCATATCCATCGGTTCAACAGCTGGCTCGAAACGTTTGACGATGTTGCCTTCTCTGTCGATCAGGAATTTTGTGAAGTTCCACCTGATCGCATCTCCAGTAGCAAATGAAGGGAATTTCTCCTTAATCATGGCATCGAGAATTTTATTGGTGGTTTGTGACATGTCAAAACCTTCGAATGGAGCGTTTTGAGTCAAATATTTGAAAATCGGGTGAGCTAATTTGCCGTTCACATCAATTTTTTCGAAAAGTTGAAATTCAACGCCGTAATTGAGTTCGCAAAATGTTTTGGTCTCTACGCTGTCTCCGGGTTCTTGCTCCATAAACTGGTTACATGGGAAACCGAGAATTTTTACGCCCTTGTCTTTGTAGCGGTCATTGAGTTTTTGAAGATCTGCAAATTGAGGAGTGAAACCACATTTGCTGGCGGTGTTGACGATGACCATGACCTGATCACGGTAGTCCTGAAGTGAAATGATGTTGCCGTCGATATCAGTTGCTGTAAAATCGTAAATGTTCATATAAGAATGCCTCCGTATTTTTAATTGATTACAATTAGATTGTACACAATCGATATGCGTGTGTCAATACAAAATTCAAATAAATAGGTACCGATTTGGACCTGTCCCCAATCAGTACCTTCCTTTTTGGTTGTAAATTGAAGCGACAAAGCTTACAATATAGAGATAAAAGCTCAAAAAAAATCTCGATGCGAGTGATTGCCATCGAGTCTTTATTGAAGGTTAAAGAGAGGAATTATTGTCTTAAAATGGATATACCCTCCTTTTTAAAAAATATGCACAAACGTTAAAATTTAGGAGTAAAATTATGAATAAAACAGTTGAACCGGATTATCTGGCACATTTTAAGTGTATCGGAGGCGATTGTGAAGACAGTTGCTGTATCGGATGGGATGTGGACATCGACCACAAAACCTATCAAAGCTACAAAAATGTGAGCGACCTAAGAATGAAAAAACAGTTTGAAAAGTTCATATATGAAAACGATTGGATTACCGATCCAAATGTTGACTTCGCTAAAGTGGAACTGACTCCTGATAAAAAATGTCCTTTTTTAAATGCTGACAAATTGTGTATCATTCAAAAGCATCTGGGTGAAAAGTATCTGTCCAATGTGTGCACCTATTATCCCAGAACAGTGAATAAAGTGAATGGCGTATTTGAAATGACGCTTTCTCCTTCCTGTCCAGAAGCGGCAAGACTGATTCTTCTGAACCCGAATGCCATGAAAATGCATGAGGTGGAGAAGCCTGGAAAATACCCGATCATCACTTTTGACGTCGATCAGAAGTCAAAGCAGTATCAAAAGACTTTGGTCGCCTATTTCAGCGAGGTGAGATCGATTTGCCTCGATACGATGATGCATTCATATTCACCGATTGAGCAAAGAATATATGATTTGGCGGAGTGGGTGGATAAGCTTCAAAAGATTCACAATCAAAAGAAGACCCATCAGACTCCGGAGTTGCTTTTGAAGTTCAGGAACAAAGGATTTGAACCTGGAATTTTCACAAGTGTCGCACTAAAGGATTATTCAGAGAATATGGTGAGGGTGTTGTTGCCAGTGGACTCTGAGACTTATACGAAATTTTCAGATGAGGCATCAAGAGGTGATTTTGAACTTGGTGAGAAGATCGGAAGAGCGTCGTGTAGGGAAAGAGAGTAAAAGTTTGCTAACGTAGTTACCCCACGAGAAAAGAGTTTGATACTAAAATACAGGGGACATCGATGGAAGGCGAGCAAGATCGAGACGAAAATCTAAAACAAAAGCTTCCAAACCTACGTACCGCACGCGCAGCAAGTTTCATAATAAAATACGGGGCACATCGGAGGAAAGCGAACCCCGACAAGCTGTAAATCTAAAACCAAAGCTTCAAAACCAACTTACCCCAC
>JAIOSU010000239.1 GCA_021107455.1 Clostridiales bacterium
ATGTAATAGAACGTGAATTTGGTGCATTTGAGAGTATTAATGATAATTATCCGAAATATGTAATTACATTAGATCGTGTTACTTTGACTCGAGATGGAATTATTCATAAAAATCTTATAGATTTTTTACTGAGTATGTGATAATTTTATAAGATTGTCAACTTCCAGAAAAAAATGTGACTAAATAATATTCATTCTAAAGCCCGTATTTCAACGGATTCTATTGAAAAAATACGGACATAATGGTATTCCATGGAGAAGTTTGGATGAGTATGATTCTGAGTCGGAATTTAACGAGTCATATATATAATGTAAAAACTGTGGATGATATAATCGAGTAGGAATCAGATTGTTGTGATATAAAAAAACGGACGGGGGTCCGTTTTTTATTCGTCCTCAACTAAGCCCTAAACGTTTATTTTTGGGCATAGTTGAGGGTGGTTATCACAAAGTTAATTCTCAAGTAAGAAGTTGATGATATTGATTACTTTGATTCCAGAGTAGTCATTAAATATGGTTTGATCCATGGTCAAAATATACTTTGGATAATTATCAGAGATGGATTTAAGGGGTCTAAGCTCCCGATCTCTAGTATCTTCATTCAAGATTGTTGCAGAAACCTGATAGTAGATTTTCTCATCAGGTTTGGTTGCGACGAAGTCAATTTCCAGTGTGCCGATTTTGCCGATGGCAACCTCGTAGCCGCGTCTTAATAGTTCAAGATAAACGATGTTCTCTAAAATATGGCCATAATCTGTTCCCTGAAGGCGGATAAGTCTGTTGCGGATTCCAATGTCTACGATGTAATATTTTTCGAGGGTTTTTAAGTACATCTTTCCTTTTAGGTCATATCGGTTTGCTTTATAGATGATAAATGCATTTTCAAGCATTTTTAGATAATTATCAATGGTATCGCTGGTTGTTTTTCTACCACTACTGGTGAGATAATCGCTTATTTTCTTAGTGGATACAATACACCCGATATTGGCGGCGATGTATTTTAGAATGTTTTCTAGGAGAGCAGCATCCCTGACCTCGTTTCGTTCAATAACATCCTTCATGAGTACGGTATTATAAATCCCTTCCAGAAATAGTCCGATGGTGTCTGGATTTTCTAGCAGCTGCAATACAGTGGGCAAACCACCATACTGAAGGTATTGGTTGAATTTTTCTGGAAGAATGTTTGCGTCATTAGGTCCTAAGAAGTCCACATATTCCTTGAAGGATAATGGCTGCATTTTGATCTCAACATATCGGCCCGATAGTAATGTGGAAAGCTCAGAAGACAGTAGGTAGGCGTTTGATCCGGTTATATAGATGTCGACATTGGCATCCACTAGAAAAGAATTGATTACTTTTTCCCATGAGGATACCTGCTGGACTTCATCGAGAAGTAAATAATACTTTTTATTTTTGTCGGTCATGCAATCATTTATGTAAGCATGGAGTTCTTTGTACGATGTAATTTCATCGAACTGAAAAGACTCAAAGTTCATTCGGATAATCTGCTCCCTGTTTACACCGCTTGTAATCAGATGATTTTCAAAAAGTGAAAGCAAAGTTGATTTGCCAGACCGTCTTAAACCGGTGATGACCTTGATTAAATTTTTGTCTCTGAACTTTATAAGTTATTCGAGTATGGACGAAAAACTTTTAAAAAGTGTGCGCATATAAGAATATAAAGTACGACTCATTGCTGAATCGTCATGGTGAACATCTATTCCTGGGTTACAAGGGTAAGTTTTTTGGCACATTTTTTTAAAAAAGGAACGTTGTTCTTTAAAAACGAAGAAAATCATACCGAAATTAAAAAAAGAGGTGAACTAAGTGGATGTGTTGACTGAATTGGCGAATCAAGTGTTCTATGAAGTGTATGTTTCATCTGAAACAAAGTTCAATCATTTGAATATGATCATATAACTTACAAATATATTGCATCTAGAATGAGTGAGGGTGCTTTTGAGGCAAAGAACACCACCGGAATTAGAATAACTGATATGGAACGGACAGTTGTTGATAGCATAAGGGATTTCAATAAAATGGGTGGATTTGAAGAATTATTGAACTGCCTGGAAGGAATCCATTAAATGGATGAAAAGAATCAGAAGCGATATCTTGATATATATGATATCCAGGGATTATATCAACGGGTTGGATATCTCCTTGATCATTTATCGAAAAGAGATGCAGTTATCAAAGGAGTTCATAGAATATTGCAAAAGTAAAATAGGAAAAAGCAGACGGTACCTCGTTAGTGATGCAAAGAACGATAACTTCTATAATAGTGAATGGGAACTGATGGTACCGGAAGGGCTATTTGAAATAACGGATCAAGGAGGCGATATACTTGTCTAATTATGACATTATATATGTTCTCTTTGATACCAAAGATATTATGAAAACTAGATGATATAGTTGATGATGGCAACCACAAATTGGTTTAAGAATTATTGGATTTAAATCACTGTTATGATATATTACAAGTGAAGAGAGAATAGAAAAGGTTAGAAAACTACTCCATGAACAAAAAAAAAAATTGAGCCATATTAAAGGTGATCACTATGAAAAATGAAAAGTTAAAAGAATTAATCAGTGGTGGTGAAAGCATAACTGTAGAATTTAAAGAGAGCAAAAAGAAGCTGAATAAAGATGTATATGAATCGGTTTGTTCATTGCTGAATCGTCATGGTGGCCTCTTTTCCTGGGTGTCAGGGATAATGGTGATGTCGTTGGTGTCGACAAAGATTCTATAGAGCAATTAAAAAAGGATTTTGTTACATCACTTAATAACCCTCAGACCATTAATCCTACTTTTTACCTATCGGTAGAGGATTTTGAATTGGATGGGAAGTCAATTCTTTATATCAATATTCCTGAAAGCTCACAAGTACATCGATGTAAAGGGAAAATTTTTGACAGAAACGAAGATGGCGACTTTGACATAACAAATAATACAATTCTAGTGTCCGGAATGTACATGAGAAAGCAAAGCACATATACAGAAAATAGAATTTTTCCGTATGCTGATTTGAATGAGTTGGAAGACGGATTATTTACAAGGGTTCGAAAAATAGTTGGAAATATGAGACCAGATCACCCGTGGGTTTCTATGGACAATATCGAGATGTTGAAGAGTGCAGGAATGTATCTAAAGGATCTAAACACAGGCAAACAAGGCATTACCCCTGCTGGAATTTTGATTTTTGGAAGTGAACTTATGATACAAACAGCACTTCCTCACTTTAGAACAGATGCGATTATGAGAAGGGAAAACCTTGACCGGTATGATGATCGGGATGACATAAGGGTTAATCTTTTAAGAAGCTATGAAAGACTGATGCAGTTTGTTTCTAAACATCTCGATGACAAATTTTATTTAGAGGGGACTCAAAGAATCAGTATCAGAGATAAAATTTTCAGAGAAGCCATTACAAACTTACTGATTCATAGAGAATTCTCCAATCCTTTTCCAGCAAAAATGGTTATAGAAAGAGATAGAGTCTATATCGAGAATGGCAACAAGCCTCATGGTAATGGCATTATTGATCCTGAGGACTTTTCAACTTATCCCAAGAACCCAAAGATTGCAAAGTTCTTCAAAGAGATTGGATGGGTTGATGAACTTGGATCGGGTGTCAGAAACATATATAAATATAACAAGATCTATTCTGGTGCCGACCCTGAATTCATCGAGGGAGATGTGTTTAAGACAATTATTCCTTTGACCGAGCAAGCTACCACCCCAGCTACCACCCCGGCTACCACCCCAGCTAAATTGGATACTGACGAAAGAACTCACGAGATACTTGAGTTTTGTAATAAGCCGCGAAGTAGGCAAGAAATACAAGAATTTGTCGGGATTAAGGACACACGTGATTTCCGTAAAAGAATTTTAAATCCGTTGATAAAGGTTGGTTTACTAAAGAGGACCATACCAGAAAGTCCTACAAGCCCAAATCAAAAATACTATTCTAACAGATACCAAGATCTTCTGGACTAAGACCAAACCAGTCATTAATAGCGTTAACTGGGAAATGTCCGCTAGATTTTTCTCATTTTCATAAATATTGATTGATTAAGGAGTTGATCGATACTCAGTGTCGATCTTTACTTTCTGAAACGGAGGCGTTGTTCTCGTGGATCAACGAAAAATTAACGAATGCATAAACAAATTTGTAGAAAGAGTCATTTCTGAATACAATCCACAAAAAATAATTTTATTTGGTTCATATGCACGGGGGGACTATCATGAAAATTGCGATATTGATATAGCAGTAGTTGTTGATGGGTTTTCTGATTCTTTTATTGATGGTGAAGTGAATTTATATAGAATAAGAAGAGAAATCATATCTGATATTGAACCAATACTAATTGATAAAAATGAAGATAAGAGTGGATTTCTTGAGCATATTCTGAGTTATGGAAAAATTGTGTATGATGCGACTAATCCTAACGCTTAGGAATCAAATTGTTGTAATACAAAAACGGACAAGAGGTAAAAAATATGCATGAATATTCAAGAATATTAATTGAAGAATACTGTATGAGTCACAATTCAAAGAAAAGTCGACGTCTTTCGGATCTACTGGATTTGTCATATTCTTTCGAAAGAGAACCAACTGATGATGATGCCGTTTTCTTAGAGAAAGCAATCGAA
>JAIOSU010000145.1 GCA_021107455.1 Clostridiales bacterium
ATACGGTTGAACCAGTTTTTGGAAATATCAAATTCAATCTTGGCTCCTGGCAATTTTTAGTCCGAGGGATCTCAAAAGTAAAAGGGGAATTTAATCTGATGTGTATTGCCCATAATATAAAAAAGATGGCAAGATATTATGAAAAAAATACGGTAAACTTAGATGCTTGCCTGGTATAGGGAGCAGGTAGATGGCCAATAGATTAAAAAGCGATTAAATTCCTTGTAATTTTCAGCTTTTGGTAAGCAAATCAGTTGCAAAGTTGAGTTCTCAAGTTTAATATCATTCCAAATCATCCTAAGAAGTGGGGCTTGAGAAACTTGTTGGCATTTTGCCATTTACACTATGAAAAATTTTTATCAACAATCTGTTTCCGTAACAGCCTGTCGACTCAAATTTCTCTGAAAAGTTTCCCTTTATCACATTGCTCACTCTTTCATTAAGAATACAAATTAGGTATAGGTATTTTAAATAATCAATTTCAAAAGAACTAAAATCAATATCCGAATTCAAAGAACAAGAAACGTAATAAACAATATCAATATTTCTATTTGCTTTGGGTGAAGATTCTGCTAAGGATTTTACCGATAGCAGTTCCGGACTAGTTGGGAAATGTATAGATTTTTTTAAAATTCTTGTAAGCCTATCCTTTGTCTTTACACTTAAAGTGCTGTCATCGTCTTCTTCATCATCATCAAGAAAAAGTATCTTAGCTATAAAATCGAGATCTTTGAAAGTGCTTTGAATTTCAAAATCAGGCCTCGAAAAATAAGCTTCATTTTCGTTTAAAATTGCAATTCTATTTACTTCTTCTTCTTTTTCTTTTTTTTCCCTTTTTATCTCCCAATCTCTTTTAGGAGGATTCCGCCAATTTTCTAACTCTTTTTCAAATCCAAATTTTTCTGCAAAAACTATCAATTCACTCTCCATAAGTGGATTTCCCTTTGCATAGCCTAACGCACACGAAAAGAGTGAATTATTTGTTTTTGCACTTAGCTCTGGAGACATTTTGGACAGAATAATTCGAGTAGGGTTGCCCGGAGTTTTGAGGCTATAAAAATGATGAAAGTCATAAATAAATAGATTTTGGTGATCTTTAGATATTACATCATCAACATACAAAGAAAACAACTCATCACCAAGACGAGTTAGCTTTACATCACTTATTTTTTCCTTTTCCGTAATCGCATATCGGTATGACCTTATTTTTAAAGGTTCATAAGATTCGTAGTATCCCTTGAAATGTTTAATGACTCTAAAAATTTCTTTTGAGGTAAGGGGATTTTTAGTATCCATAAACAAGAGACAGGTTTCAAGAAAATAATCGGAAACGAAACCCTCTACATTGGGAGGGAGGGAAAAACGCCCTTTCTCTTTAGAAGAAACGCATGATTGAAAAATTCGATCTATTAGAGCAAACTTTTCTTTGTAATGAGTTTTGTAAAGATAATAGCAATGTCCACCAACTCTATCTCGATATAAAAGAAGGTAATCGACAATTTTTTCCATATTAATATGCTGTGGATAAAGCCAAATCAGAATTCTCTCTTTTATCCTGTCTGAAGAATCGGGAAGAATTCCATCTCGGATCTTTTTCAAAGCCTCACATAAAAAATCAATATCTCCGACGAAAGCTTGCAACATCGTACTTTTTATATGCCCTGGAACTGCGGTATCTAAAACAAGGTCTCTTAAATGGTCTTTTATGAATTTGCTTAAATTTGGTGAAGTTACTATTGCGTTGGTTACAAAGTAGCAATAATGATTTTTTTGGGAAAAGGATTCAGATAATTCTTTAACGAGAAAGCTATCCAGTTCTTTGTTATAAAATCCTTCCAGATCCATTTTTTGTTCAAACCTAAAAAAATAGGGGTTGCTTTTTGCATATTCTTTAACTTGAAGAATAATGCTCTTTTTTTGTTGGTCGTTTAACAATGAGTTGTCACCATGTATGGCTTGATAATACGGATCTACCTTGATTAAATCCATGTTTTCCGAAAGAGAACACAGCCAAGCGTAGGTGCCTCTGAGTTCTGTCGGAATGCGCCCATCTTTAACGAACAAGTTCATTATTTTTTTTAATGATCGAGTGTTTCCATCAGAAATCAATTCCGTCAAAATAAAATTTGCAAGTGAGAACTCAGCCAAAGTTCGATGGATGAAGCCCCCTTTGGCTTTGGAAAAAAGAGATGTTTTCAAGACTTTTTCTAATTCATTTTTGGGGAAGCCTTTTTCTTTTTCACAAATCGAGTCAAGAAACTCATCTCCAATATTGTCAAAAGAACAGAAAAATAAAAAAGCAGCGCAATAGCCAGATAATTTAAGTATTTGCGATGCCTCAAGTTCATAGACTTTGTTTCTTTTATACGTTTCGTTACTTTCTCTGGAAATAGAAAAAAAATGTTCAAAAAGTTCTTTTTTGGATTTAAAAAAAGTTTCAGGTTTCGTTTTGTATACGCTATCCAACATTCCAAACAACTGGGGGTTTTCGAGAAAACCATAACCCGAGAACTTTTCAATAAATGAGTCTATTTCATTTATTTTAAATAGTTGAGCGAAATCGAATTGTTTTGATCTATCCAAAGGAAGGATACGAAAAACGGAGACCTTTTTTTTAATAATCTCTTGAAGGGACTCTACATCACTTTCGCCATACCAATCCATCTCTCTGCAACTGATTACTATTTTTTGGATTTCAAGATCATTTATTTTTTCAGCTAAATCAATGATCACTGAAGTTTTTTCAACATTTGAAATACATCTAAACTCATCAAGTCCATCCAGAAGGAGAACCTCAATGTTCTTTTTCGCTTCGGTCCTTGGCCTCAAAAAAACTCTGATTGGAAGTAGTTGTGTTTTCTTTGGATTTTCATTTTGATATTTTTCCAACAAAGAAGTTTTACCACTTCCCGGTGAACCAAGCAAAATGACCAAACTTTCTTTTCTTATTGCTTCGCTTAAGGAACAAGATTCTGCTTTATCTTCTTCCAAATTGCTAATCGGTAGATCAACCCAATTCATAAAACTGCCCCAAGTATATAGAAATCTAACTGGATAACATTACAAATATTAATAATATCAGAGTAAAATATTATGTTGAAATTACCAGAAACACTTCTGGAAAAATATAATTCACTTTTGATCAAAAATGA
>JAIOSU010000178.1 GCA_021107455.1 Clostridiales bacterium
ATTGTAATATCACTTGAGGGCGGAGAAGGTGCCGGCAAAACATCAGTTATTGAAAAAATCAAATCTCATTTGGAATCAAGGGGTATATCGCACTTGATTACTAGAGAACCAGGAGGCGTTCCAATTTCTGAAAAGATAAGAGAAATTATTTTGGATAAGACGCACGATGAGATGGATCACAGGACAGAAGCATTATTATTTGCGGCTGCAAGACGCCAGCACTTGATTGAAAAAGTGATTCCGGCAATAGAAGCGGGCATAGAAGTAGTCGTATTTGACCGATTTGTGGACTCATCCATGGTATATCAAGGTTTTGTCAGAGGAATAGGTGTTGATGAAGTATATCAAATGAATCTGTTTGCAACTGAAGGCTTTTTACCGGATTTGACTCTATATCTGGATTTGGATCCGGAAATCGGGCTGGCAAGAATCAACTCGAATCCTGACAGGGAAATCAATAAATTAGATATGGAGACCCTGGAATTTCACAAATTGGTGAGAGAAGGATATTTGGAATTGGCAGGTAAATTTCCTGAGCGAATCCGAATAATCAATGCAGAAAACAGTATCGAAGAAGTCTGTGAAGAATCCGTAAAAGAAATTGAAGTATTCCTTTAAAGATGCTATAATGTAAGAAATTATTGTTAAAATATTAACTTAATTTCACGGTATTTTACGCTATTACGCACAAGGAGGCAAATATGCAGATAAAATACATAGCAGACGTTACAAACGCAGAGATTCTCGCTTTCAAACAAGGTATAGATCACGAGGTGGTCACTGCCTTTGGGTCGGATTTGATGAGTGATGTGCTTGCTTATGTAGAGGAAGACACATTATTGATTACTGGACTCATCAATCAACAAGTCATAAGAACAGCAGAAATGCTGGATTTGAAAGCTATTTTGTTTGTTCGTGGAAAGACCCCATGCAATGAGGTCATTGCGCTCGCAGAAGAAAAACAAATACTTTTGATGATGACACGAGAATCATTATTTACTGTTTCAGGGATATTGTTTCAACATGGACTTAGAGGCATAAAAATTTAAGGGGACTCTATGAACACGTATGAAAAGGATGAAAAAAATGTAGCTCTTAAGTTGCATTATGATGTAGCAAACGACGATTTCTCCAGAGCGGGTGAAGCATCGAGCAAGATTAAGAAAATGCTTAAACAGCTCGCCATAGATGCCAATATCGTCAGACGCGTCGCCATTGCGACATATGAAGCTGAAATCAACCTCGTGATCCATTCTAATGGTGGCAATATCGAGGTGTTTATTAAATCGGATCGTATAGAAATTTATGTGGAAGACTGCGGACCAGGAATAGAAAATGTCGATCTCGCCATGACACAAGGATTCTCCACTGCTACTAATGTCGCAAGAGAAATGGGCTTTGGAGCTGGTATGGGATTACCCAACATGGAAAAAATGAGTGATGTTTTCATAATAGAATCAGAACTGGGGTCAGGAACCAACATAAAAATGATTGTTAAGTATGAGAACGTATAAAGGGTAAATTTGAGTATTGGAGGAACTGATGGAAAAGACTTATTGGCATTCAGTTGTTCTTGAAAAAGATTATTGCAATGGATGCACACATTGTTTGGACCGATGTCCGACTCAAGCCATCCGTATTGTCGATCATAAGGCAAAGATCATTGAATCTCGTTGTATAGATTGCGGCGAGTGTTTAAAAGTATGCCCATATCACGCCAAAGGTGCACTTGTCAGTAATTTGGAAATCATAAAAAAGTTCAAATACACAGTGGCGTTGCCCGCAATCTCATTCTATGGTCAATTTCCAATGGAATATGACATGAACACGATTTACAATGCACTTTTGGAACTAGGCTTTGATGAAGTATACGATGTTGCTCATGCCGCTGAACTCTTATCTGTCTATGAAAATAGAATACTTGACAAGGCGCATTTGAACAAACCTATGATTTCAACTTATTGTCCCGTCATTACAAGATTGATTCAAATCAGATTTCCAGCTCTGATCGATCATATCATCAAACTTGAGGCGCCTATGGAAATAGCTGCTAGAGCCATTAAAAAGAGATTGATCAGTGAAGGTCATGATCATGCTGATATTGGAATCATATATATTACACCCTGCCCTGCCAAGGTGACTAGTATAAAAAATCCAATTGGATTGTCCAGTTCATTTATTGATGAGGCCATATCCACTGAAGAAATTTATTACAAAGTCATGAAAATTATCGATAAAGTAGAACCAACACAACAATTGCAGATTTCTACCGGCAAAGGAATAGGGTGGGGTCGTGTAGGTGGACAAAGTTATGCCATGGAAATTGAAGATTATATCGCTGTCGATGGTATCGAAGAAGTTATAAAAGTCCTTGAATCCATGGAACTCGGGAAACTGGAGTCTCTGAATTTCTTTGAGGGGTATGCGTGCATCAATGGATGTGTCGGTGGTCCACTTAATGTTGAAAATACATTCATAGGCAAAAATCGCATCCGTAAACTCACCAATTTATACGGCATGAATGAGCCAATCAATATTGATATTGAACTCACTCCAGAAAACATGGAGTGGGATTTACCTATTGAGCCTATGCCAATATTCAAACTCGACAAAGACTTTAAGAAAGCACTTGAAAAAATGTCTCAAATAGAGGAGTTGACCCAAAAGTTGCCCGGTGTGAACTGTGGTGCTTGTGGTGCTCCCACTTGTAGAGTGTTGGCTGAAGATATCGTAAATGGATTTGCAAAATTTGAGGATTGTATTTTTATGAAAAAAGATAAAGGTGGTCAAGGAAATGTTGGTTAGGGATTTGATAGAAAAGCACGGTTTTGTTAAGGTTTCTGGGTCTGATCAAGAAAGAGAAATTTTAAATGTCTATTCATGTGATTTGTTGAGTTGGGTTATGGCCAAAGGCAAACATGACACCGCTTGGATTACAGTTCAGACACATAGCAATATTCTGGCAGTGGCTTCTTTGCTTGATTTTTCATGCATCATTATTCCTGAAGGTATAACCGTGGAAAAAGAAACAATTGATAAAGCTGATGAGCAAGATGTCGTACTCCTCACGACGCCACTCGAAGCTTATGAGATTTTCAAGATCTTATATGAAGAAGGCGTGAAGTAGTGAAACTGTTTTATGATCTGCATATCCATTCCTGTCTTTCCCCATGTGGTAGCGATGAGATGACTCCAAACAATATTGTGAACATGGCATATTTGAAAGGGTTGAATATCATATCCGTCACGGATCACAATACCGGAAAAAATTGTGATGTGATCAGTCGATTAGGAAAAAAAAATGGGATTTTAGTAATCCCAGGGATGGAAATTCAGACAAAGGAAGAAGTTCATATTCTATGTTATTTTCCTCATTTGGATGCTTTGAACGCTTTTGAGGTCGAACTCGATCAATATAGGATTCAAATACCCAATCGCCCAGAAAAGTTTGGTAATCAATGGATTATGGACGAAGATGACATCAAAGTGGAGGACTATCCCTTGGCTCTTATATTGTCGGTGAACATAGGCCTTGATCAACTGAATGTGTTGGTTGAAAAATACGGTGGAGTTATTGTTCCTGCTCATGTCAATAAGAGTTCCAATAGCATGCTGTCCAATTTAGGATTTATCCCGGAGACACTTGACCTTAAATACGTCGAGGTATTTATGAGCGCTCCAGTTCCAAAATCCATACTGGACAGTTATGATATCCTTAAGAACTCAGACGCCCATTCGCTTGGACAAATCAGCGAACCGGAAAACAGTATGGAGTTAAAAGAAAAAACAATAAATGCAGTCATAGATTTTCTAAAGAGGAGGGGGACGTTGTGAAAGAGTTGTCATTACACATACTTGATATAGCTCAAAACTCAATCAAGGCTGAAGCCGAAGTGTTAAGAATTGCAATCATTGAAAGCTTATATGAAGATCAACTGACGATTAAAATCAAAGATGATGGTATCGGCATGGACTCTGAGACGGTAAAGAAAGTTGTGGATCCGTTTTATACAACGCGGACAACCAGAAAAGTCGGTCTAGGAATACCTTTATTCAAATCTTCCGCCGAACAATGTGAAGGCTATTTCAACATCAACTCACAACTTGGAAAAGGGACTGAAATCGTGGCTGTATTCAAACATAGCCATATAGATCGTGTACCTCTCGGAAACATGCCAGAGACAATTATCACGATCTTAAATGGATGTGACGAAATGGATTTGATATACACTCATGATTTCAATGGATATACATTCACTTTGAATTCAAAGGAAATCAAGAAATTGCTCGATGGAGTGCCTATCAGTAACAATGATGTGATTAGATGGCTTAGGGATTATGTTGCTGAAGGTCTAGCCGAGATCTATTCTGAAGGGAGTTCAAAGTGAGAAAATTTGGGATAAAACTCATTTTGCTGACAATTGCCTTCCTTGTTCTTTCGGGTTATATCATCGACGTCAATCCATATTTGAAAACTGCCTTAGGCGTATTTTTGATAGGATCTGGCGTTGTTTTGATTATACTAGGTGGCATCGATCATTATAAAGACTCGTAAAGTTTACGGGTTTTTTTATGCTTGAGTGGGGTATATAATTCAAAAGGACAAAATGATTATATGAAAGTGAAGGCATGATATGAAAAGAAAAATTTCGACTTTATTGATTATCATCGGCATTCTAGTTGCTGCTTATCCACTTGCAAGTCGAGCATACATTTGGTATTGGGAGAATAAGCTCCTGGAGGGTTTTGAATCGGAACTTGAACTGCAAATAGAATCTGAAACCACTTCAGAAGCTGACTATTTGGCATTGCAGGTTCTTTTTGAACAGGAAAGCGAACTTGCTGATAGAGATGAAAGCGGTTTATTGGTGTCAGATTCAAATCCGAATGTGATTCCAGCAGAGGATTATATTGATCCTATTGATCGAACTCAAAATAGTGGAACAGCATCCGATCCAGAACCGGCTACAGAAACGGCAAGTCCACAACCATCGAGCTCAGGAGCTCTGGGGAAAATTGTCATTCCGAAAATTGATTTGACAATGCCACTTTTGAGTGGTGCTTCAGAATATAATCTTAATCGTGGAGCAGCAACAATAGCTGGTACATCTGCTTTTGGAGAAATTGGAAATGTTGGAATCGCAGGTCATAGAGGACGTTCGTATGGTATAATGTTCAATAGACTTGATGAAATGAGTATCGGAGATACCATTGAGGTCGTAACTTCAGAGAAAACTTTCAAATATAAAGTATATAAGACGCATATCGTTGAACCCACCGATGTAACTGTACTATATAGGAACAGCAAAGATCAGATCATTACACTTGTCACCTGTGACCCGGTTAGAAACCCGACTCACAGACTGATTGTTCATGCTATCTTGGTACCGTAATGAATTGTTCACAAAATTGAAATCAATCATCTATATGGATTTTAATGCATTCGTGGTATGATGTAACTAACTTAATAACTTAAGGTGTAATGTATACGTACTTCACCGATAAAGGCAAACCATTGGAAACGATGGGACGCAAAGCCATAGGGCCTTTCAGAAATGAATGGCAGCCGTGCTACCGAAGGGAGTTTTTTTTATGAAAAAAATGCTGTCGATGCTTTTTTTGTCGTTGGTAATTACCGTTTCATCCATGTCGTCTTTTGCTGCAGTCACAGGTGTCAATATTGGGACTGAAGCCATTCAAACAGGAATGGTGAGTTTAAGAGTCAGCCAAGACTTTGAATCCAAACTACTTTTTTTAGTAGAGAAGGATGGTAACAGATATATGTATCCAGTCTATGATGATGGATCTACAAACTACTTTCCACTTCAAATGGGCGGTGGTGACTATCTCGTAAGACTTATGGAGAATGTCGAAGGAAACAAATTTAAGGAAATTGTAAGAAAAACAGTCAATCTCAATGAAACTTCAGGTCGGGAAATATTTTTACAATCCGTTATAGAAGTCAATTGGTCTGAGAATTCACCTGCTGTTTTAAAAGCCAAATCGCTGACTAAAGGCATGACATCCGATTCGGCAAAAATCAAAGTCATTTATGATTATGTCACGAGTAATTACAAATATGATTACAACAAGATCTCAACACTGACATCAAGTTATATTCCAGATATCGATCAAATCTATTATGATGAGAAAGGTATTTGTTACGATTATTCAGCTTTATTTGCCTCTATGTTGAGAAGTGTTGGAGTGCCGACGAAAATGGTCAAAGGCTATTCGGATTTGATACCAGATCAATATCATGCATGGAATGAAGTGTACGTGAATGGCACTTGGCAAACAGTGGATACCACTTATGACGCGGCGTATTTGCAAGCCAATAAGACGGTTTCCATGTATAAATCTTCAGTTTTATTTGATGCCACAAAAATATACTAAAAATGTCGCCTGTGTGTTTTGAACGCACAGGCGATTTCTTAGTTCATATGAAGTGTTAAGTTTTGGTCATCAGAAAAATAAATGTATATTTTTACCTCAATTTGTTATAAGATAGTATAGTTGTTTAATGCAAAATATTGAATGGAGTTAAGTATGAATGTTAAAGGCATAATGAATGTTGCCGTAATAGCGCACGTCGATGCGGGTAAATCGACATTAGTAGATGCTTTTTTAAGTCAAAATGGAGTTTTTCGTACCAATGAGGTTGTACCTGATTGTGTTATGGACAGCAATGACTTAGAACGTGAAAGAGGCATCACCATATATTCCAAAAATTGTTCAATCATGTACAATGACTATAAAATTAATATCGTAGATACACCAGGCCATGCTGATTTTTCATCTGAAGTCGAGCGCATCATGAAAACAGTCGATACTGTGATCTTGCTTGTGGATTCAAGTGAAGGTCCTATGCCGCAAACCCGTTTTGTTCTTAAAAAGTCACTCGAAGCAGGATTGAGACCAATTCTGTTTATAAATAAAATTGATAAAAAGGACCAACGTGCTGAAGAAGTCGTCGATTTGACATTCGACCTATTTGTAGAACTTGGAGCGACTGATGAGCAACTTGAATTCCCTATAGTCTATGGTATTGCCAAAGAAGGCGTCGCCAAACACAATATGGATGATGAAAGCTCAGATTTGTCACCACTCTTTGAAACAATTCTCAGCCATATCGAGCCATATGATGTGAGTTCTGAAGAACCACTAAAAATCCAAATTTCTTCACTTGATTATGATGATTACGTGGGCAGACTTGGAATTGGAAGAGTTTTCAGAGGCACGATTCGTCCAAATGACAACATAGTGATTTGCAAAAGAGACAATACTACCAAAAGAGGTAAAATCGGAAGACTTTACGTTTATGAAGGTATGTCCAGAAAAGAAGTCGACGTGGCATATGCAGGAGATATGATTATTGTTTCAGGCATCAATGACATTTCCATCGGTGAAACCATCTGTGATCCTGATCACGTTGAGCCAATGCCGATAGTTGAAATTGAAGAGCCCACTCTTTCTATGAACTTTTTGATCAACGACTCACCATTTTGTGGTAAAAGTGGCAAGTTCGTGACAAGCAGACATTTAAAAGGTAGATTGGAAAAAGAACTTGAAGTCAACGTTGGATTAAGAGTTGATCCACTGGATTCTGTTCAAGATGGATTCAAAGTGTCCGGTAGAGGAGAACTACACCTTTCCATATTGCTTGAAAATATGCGAAGAGAAGGCTATGAGATTGCTGTCTCAAAACCTCAGGTTTTACTTAAAACTGTTGAAGGCGCAAAACATGAACCTATAGAAAAAGTAATTGCCATTACTCCGGATGCTTATGCGGGTACGGTAATATCTGAACTCAACATCCGTAAAGGGACAATGGAAACAATGCATTCTGAAGATGGATTCACAAGAGTTGAGTTTCTTGTTCCGACAAGAGGTTTGCTTGGATACAGAAGTGAATTCATAAACGTTACCCGTGGTGAAGGCGTTTTGTTACGTTCTTTCCATTCGTACGAGCCATTTAGAGGTGAAATTCCTACTCGTAACAATGGTGTTTTGGTTTCTCAACAAGGTGGTACTGCAATGGCGTTCTCACTTTATAACCTTTCAGAACGTGCAGTTATGATGATTGCAGCCGGAACTGATGTTTATGAAGGAATGGTCATCGGAATCAACTCCAGAAGAGAAGACATGACAGTCAATCCGACAAAAAATAAAAAGCTGACTAACACTCGTGCTTCAGGATCTGACGATGCAATCAAATTGTTGCCTCCAAAGATATTCTCTATGGAAGAGGCTCTGACCTTTATTGAAGAAGATGAATTGTTAGAAATCACACCTGATGCACTTCGAATCAGAAAAAGAATTTTGAACGAAACTGATCGTATGCGTGCTAGAAGTAGAGTCAGTAAAGCTGCAGAATAATAAATGTTATCGATAATTTCAATAATGGGGCGAAAGCCCCATTATATTTATATCTACTATTGACATTTAATTCCAAAAATAGTACATTGTTTACATGTCAAATAATGGTAAAGGTGTTTTATGTTCACAACAGAAATTACAGTAATCCTTCCTATTGTGCTGATTATGATCCTATGTATCATGGTGTTTGGTTTTTTTATTGTACAGCTCAATTTAACTGCACTTTCCACTGAGAGAGCGTTTGTCATGCAAGTATGTGAAGATATGGTTTTAAATGGGGCAGGTGCTAAAAAAAGTGAAGACTTGAAAGTCATAAATAGAGGCGTTTGGACACGTTTTGACATCAACTATGGTCGAGTAATTGGAAATCCATTTCAAGAACTTATGAAAAAGGACCGATTCGAGTTTGAATTTTCATATACTCTGATGCGTTTGAACAGACCTGTGCTCAAATTGATTCTGCTTGGAGGTGAAAAAATCTTTGAAATCGAATAGAGGCAGCATATCTATCTTTATGCTTTTAATTGTTCCGGTTTTGGCTATAGGCATTTTTCTCTTGTACGATTACTTGAATGCCTATAAGTCAAATAATCAAGTCATAAAAAACACTCGTAATATCAGCGAAATCCAACTTTCCAATAACAATGCCCATTTGTTTGAGAACTATGGGGTACTCGCTTATTTGGATCAAGACATCATAGAAACTCAGACCATAACATTGAATGAACAGGTCACTGTACTTAATCTCAAGGTCAAACATTATGATTTGGGTGTTCAATCCAATTTTATGGAAGCCACAAAATTGGCTTCAAGAAACATTATTGCGCTGGAAGCTGTCAATCAAATTAAAACAGTGATTAGCCCTATGTTGAAAACTGAAATTTCCAAAGAGATTATTGGACATATAAAGAAATTTGAGAAAAGTGTCGAGGTTTTTTTTGATTTCCACGACGAAGTGAAAAAGATAAGGAATTTGATGTCATCCCAAAATGCTGAGTCCATTTTAAGAAGTGTTGAGAATGATATCAATGGAAAACTCAATGAGACGTTGAAATCTTATGAAGTACTCTTGGAAAGTGAAATGGAGGTCATCAGTGACCAAATACATAAATATGAGAATATGGTGAATGAATCCATACGAAAAAGTGAAGAATGGGCTGATCGAATTGATGAACTCAGGACTTTAAATGGTGAGATATCAGAGCTAAAACAAGAAGTAAAATTAATAAAGTCAGACATTGCTCAACTCATTATCAAACTTGAATCCTTACCTGAATCCGATTCCGAACGAAACACTTTAAATGAGAAAATATCAACTCTAAAAATACAAAAATCAATAAGTTCAAGGGAACTGACAATTTTGGAACAAGAGTGGGACAAATCGATTAAAAGGATTGTTGAAGAAAATGATAATTCAAAGCCTATGCTTCTGGACAAGATAGCACATCTTTCAAATAGAATCGATGAAATGTTATTTGATCTAGACCCAATTGAAGATTTGTCGCTTCCAGCAAATGATTTTGAAATAGGCGAGGACGATACAAATAATCATGCAGAGTTAAATAGTATTGATGGGCTTATATATGCTGAATATTGGATGGGAGTTCTCAAAAGTTTTGACAGGGGAAGTATTAGAAACTTTGATCCTCTCGGAGTGAAATCAGAAAGAGAAGGTGTAATCAAAGGAGAAGTTGAGTTCTTGGTTGCGGGAAAGCTTTCGGATCCACAAAATATTCACAATATTAAAATGCGAATTTTTGGACTAAGAGTTATTGCCAATATGATACATATTGCGTCAGATGCCTCGAAAACCTCTCAAATCAGTCGAACGACCACAGCCCTGCCTGCACCTTGGAATTTGGTTGCGCATGGCGCCCTGGTGACACTATGGAGCAGTGCAGAGGGGTATTTGGATATGATAAGCTTATTCAACGGTGAGGGACATCATCTCATTAAAAAAGATGAGGAATGGCGATTGAGTTTTGATCAATTGATGCTCGGAAATATAGTGTCAGAATCAAAACTTAAAATTAGCAAAGACGTTAAAGTCTCAAAAGGGATGCTGTTCTATCAAGACTATTTGAGACTCATGCTTTATGTTCAATCTACAGATATCACAGCAAAACGGGCCATGTTCCTTTTGGATGCCAATCTTAACAATGTCTCCAATAATCGATTCAATCTGAACCAATTCTCAATCGGACACGAAATTGAGCTCTCCTATAATTTGAAGGGACTTGAAGATTCCCGAAGTGTGTTGTCAATCGTCAACAAATATTGAACGAGAAGGTGAAATTGTGAAACGTTCAGAAAAAGGAAGTGTGACCATTGAAGCCACTATAGTGGTCAGTCTGGTGCTAATTTTATTGTTTGGTTGTCTTGGAACACTCTTGACCATTTTTGTAGACACACAAATGGAATGGGCTGTACAAAGTGCATCAGATGAAATGAACATAATTGGCATACCATTTACAGATCGGACTGAACTGCTCGGTGAGTTGATGAGGAATAAGGTCATCAAGCAAATTGCGAACAGATCCATAGATAATTTTGTTGAAGTCCATGAAGTCTCACTTGAAAATGTGAATGGTAATGCAATCAATATGTGGGAAGTCTCCTATGATTACAAGTTTGTTTCATTTGCTGACAATGAAAAAATCCATGTACCCTACAAGTCTGGGAATGAAAACGATGGACTTAAATTTGAAACATCAACAGTCTATATAACGACATACGGGGAAAAGTATCATATAGATGAGTGCTTCCATTTAAGGAAGAGTAAATTTCCTATCGACCTTGATGAAGCAGTAAAAAAAGGTTATGAACCTTGTAAAAATTGCCATAAAAATATTGAATCGAGGTAGTAGAATCATGAAATGGCTATCGCAATATAGTTTGCTCAATAAAGGGATCAAACAGGACCTTTATAAATCAAATAGGACCGGACATAAAGTGCTGATGAAAAAAACTAAGATCCAGAGTGGTGTCATCGAAGTTGGTACCTTACAAAGATTAAAAGGAAACAGTTTTCCCAAATTGTTGGATTTTTGCGTCAATGGAGAAGAGATGCATATCGCCTTACAATTTATAGACGGTAAAACTTTCAATGAATTGAAATCAGAAGATATGTGTCCTTTTACAGTTAACCTCGTTTTTCTGAACGCACTGTCCACTTTGGATGAGATTCATATGCAGGGCTATATCCATTGTGACATAAAGCCTGAGAATATGATTTTCGACAGTCAATTCAGGGTTTACATCATTGATTTTGGTACCGCTCAGCCACTTGATTATCAGAGGGTGAGGGACGAGTGGAGGGGATCGGCGCTATATATGCCCCCTGAAGCGCTTTACACACCTGAGTCTATTGATTATAGAAGTGACTATTATTCTCTAGGTAAGAGTTTGGAACATAGTCTTGGGGACAGGATCGAATTTTTGTCTTATAGTGGCATCGAGTGCTTGAAAAGTCTTTGTGCCATCATACCTAATGACAGGCCGTCCAATTTGTTAGATATGTTAAAAACATTGAAATACTAGTAAAAATGACAGAGGAACAACTGAATAATTCATTTTCGATGCAAATAATGAAAAATATCGTTGCATTTTGCATAAATCTCATGTACAATATTCACAAGAGGATAATTGTATACAATAATACCAAGTGTATAGGGAGGCGAGTTTATGAAAGATGCGATCAGGGGTAACCAATTTGAAGTGAAATTTTGCAAACGATGTGGTGATGAAAAAAAAGTGAACAAGTACAGTCTTTGTAAAACTTGTCAATCTGAAGTCGATCACGAATATGCAATGATGTATGAAACTAAAACTAGGGAACATTAATAAAATAAGAATCGTGCGCGAAAGCGCACGATTCTTATTTTACGCGTAGGTAAGTTTCCGAAGGAAACTTATTAGCGTCTCAGTTGACATTTAAAGATGTTAATGAAATTGGATGAGTTTCCTTTTGTACTATTTTGAACATAAAGACATAGGCTAGTATAGTTTCGCTTCGCGAGAACCATACCTACGCCCAATGTTTCGTTTCACAAAACATTGCGAAAGCGCACGATTCATTTTTTTTGAAAACTTAACAAAAATATCACAATTGATTGCAATCAATTGGTATTTTTTGTGATATAATTACGGTGATGGTACCTCATGGACCATACATTACTATGAGTTAATGTTTTAAATCAATTACGGCTCTGAGCATATTTGCCCGAGACTGAAATAAAGTTATGTGATATAACTCTTTTTGTCTTGTGCAGAAAGAGTTTTTTTGTTGTAAAAAAAGGATGTGACACCCTATGAAAATTGGAATTATTGGTTCTGGAGCAGTCGGCAATGCACTTGGAACCTATTTTGGCAATATGGATCACTCAGTTACCGGATACTACAGCAAGACTTTAGCCCATTCTGTTCTCGCTGCTGAAAAAATCGAAGCAATTGCTTATGATAGTCCCATAGAGCTTGCGCTACACAATGACATAACCATTATTGCTGTAAATGATGATGCCATTGAATCAGTAGTCGATGATCTGATGAAGGCCAGTGAATCATTTTCCAAGAAGTATTTTTTACATACAAGTGGCGTCCATACATCAGATCTTTTGGCTCCTTTGCAGTCAAAAGGAGCTAAAGTGTTGAGTTTTCATCCGCTTCAATCTTTTGCGGATACCGAAGAAGCACAAAAGGCTATACCAGGTACTTTTTTCAGTGTTGAAGGTGATTTGGACGACATTTTGATAAATTGGTTGAACAATTACAAAATCAAATATTTCAAAATCGATAAGGAGAACAAAATCAAATATCATTTGGCTGCTGTTGTGGTTTCCAATTACTTGGTGGCTACTCTTGATTTTGGAACCAAGCAATTCGAATCTTTAGGCTATACCAAAGAGTTTGCGCTTGAAGCGCTGTGGCCTTTGATTGACGGCACTTTAAGAAACGTCAAGCAGTTTGGATCAGTACAGGCTTTGACAGGTCCAATCGCAAGAGGCGACATAAAAACGATTGAGAATCATTTGTCGGTTCTTACGGGACTTGAACGTGAACTCTACTCGAAATTAGGCGAATACACAGTTGAAATCGCCCTTGAAAAAGGACTGGAAGAAAAAGTCGCAGAGGACATCTCAACTCATTTTAAGGAGGAAAACCATGGCTAAGACCACTGTTGCAAGTTTCCATGAAATGAAAGTGAAAAAAGAGAAAATTACTGTTTTGACCGCATATGATTATTCAATGGCTAAGACACTTGACCGCGCTGGGGTCGATTGCCTTTTGGTAGGAGATTCACTGGGGATGACCATGCTTGGCTATGACGATACGCTAGCCGTGACCATGGATGACATGATCCATCATGCCAAAGCAGTAAAGCGTGGCACCGAAAATGCTCTTGTGGTGTGTGATATGCCTTTCATGTCTTACCACATCAGCGCTGAGGATGCAGTTAGAAACGCAGGAAGAATCATCAAAGAGACCGGTTCACACGCTGTCAAACTTGAGGGTGGAAGTGAAATTTCAAAGCAGATTGAAGCCATTATCGCTGCAAAAATTCCTGTAATGGGTCACCTGGGATTGACACCTCAATCCGTCAATATGATGGGAGGATTCAAAGTTCAGGGTAAATCAGAAGATCAGGCGAAAATGTTGATTGAAGAGGCAAAAGTCTTGGAAGCATTAGGTTGTTTTTCCATAGTCCTTGAGTGTATCCCTGAGAAACTCGCATCTATCATATCCGATCAATTGAGCATTCCTACGATTGGAATAGGCGCAGGCTCCGGGTGCGATGGTCAGGTGCTGGTCATTCAAGATATGCTCGGGATGTATGACGATTTCAGACCAAAATTTGTCAAGGCGTATGCGGAACTTAATGTTGCAATTGTAGATGCCGTAAAAAATTATTGTGATGATGTCAAATCAGGGGCGTTTCCTGAAATAAAGCATACCTTCAAAATCAGTGAAGATATTTTGAATAAATTATATTAAATAATAAGAGGTGTCAGATGCAAGTATTCAATGAAATAAATGCGCTCAAACAAGCACTTTCCTCAGAAAGGAAAGAAGGGAAAAAAATCGGATTTGTTCCAACAATGGGGTTTTTCCATGAAGGACACTTGTCTCTCATGAAGCAAGCCAAGAATGAAACGAATTGCGTTGTAGTAAGTATATTTGTCAATCCGACCCAATTTGGACCCGGAGAGGATTTTGAATCTTACCCAAGAGATTTGAATAGAGATCTAAAACTATGTGAGGATGTTGGTGTGAATTATGTTTTCACTCCAGACGTAAGTGAGATGTATCCTACCGGTTACTCCACTTATGTAGAATGCGAGGGAGGTATCACCAAAACACTTTGTGGGGCGAGCAGACCTGGACATTTCAAAGGGGTCACATCGGTTGTCAATAAATTGTTCAACATAGTTGAGCCAGATCTCGCCTTTTTTGGACAAAAAGACGCACAACAAGTTGCTGTTCTTGAAAAAATGGTCAGAGATTTAAATATGAACCTCAAAATCATTCCTTGCCCGATCAAGAGGGAAAATGATGGTTTGGCAATGAGTTCAAGAAATGTTTACCTGAATGAGGATGAGCGAAAAGATGCTTTGGTACTGAGCCAGTCGCTGAAAATCGCATCAGAGCTTATCGCAAATGGTGAGACAGATGCAAAAAGCATAATTGATCAAATGAAATCGCACATAATGACTGCATCCAGTGCGGTGATTGATTACGTTCAAATCGTGGACAACAGTGATTTATCAGATATTGACACCGTAAAAGGTGAAGTTTTGTTTGCAGTGGCTGTAAGAATTGGAAGGACCAGATTGATTGACAATATGAGGATGACAATCTGATTAGGCATATAGGAGGAAAATATGTTGTTACACATGTATAAAAGTAAAATTCATAGAGCCACAGTAACTGAGGCCAATTTAAATTATGTCGGAAGCATCACTATAGATCAGGATTTACTCGACGCGGCTGGAATTTTGCCTGGGGAAAAGGTGCAAATAGTGAATAACAACAATGGCGCCAGACTTGAGACTTACACCATATCAGGTGAACGTGGAAGTGGAGTCATCTGCTTGAACGGTGCAGCTGCGCGATTGGTTCAGCCGGGTGATGTGGTCATAATCATTGCATATTGTATCTTGGACCGAGAAGAAGCCAAAACTTTTGAACCCGATGTCGTATTTTTGGATTCGAACAATAAAATAGTCGAAATTACCCATGAAGAAAAGCATGGTGAAATCAAATAAATGAAATAAAAGACATTTGTCACCGCAAAGGTTTTGTGTTAGAATGTTTTAGGGTTTTACACAAGACAATTGATTGGAGTAAATAATGGTATTAGAATCTTTAAGAAAAATTTATAGAGAACATCAGATTTTACCTGATGAACCAATGGCGAATCACACCTCTTTTAGGATTGGCGGTCCAGCAAAAATTCTTGTTTTACCGGAAAATTCAGATCAGATTGTGAAAACTATCCGATTGTGTAAAGAAGTGGAACAGCCTTACCTGATCATGGGAAATGGCTCAAACATTTTGGTTGAGGATGAAGGAATTGATGCTCTTATCATAAAAATTTCCGAACAGATGAGTTCTGTTGAGTTTGATGGAAATACCGTTATTGCGGAATCTGGTGTATTGCTTTCGAAGTTGTCCAAGATGATTCAGAGAGAATCACTGAAAGGTTTTGAGTTCGCATCAGGAATTCCAGGAACATTGGGAGGCGCCATTTTCATGAATGCCGGTGCTTATGATGGAGAAATCAAAGATGTCATTGAGTGGGTGGAAGTCATAACTCCGGAAGATGAGATCGTTAGACTGGATACCGAGGCTTTGGCATTTAATTATCGTACAAGCGTAGTTCGTGATAAAGGATACATTGTGTTGAGATGTGCCTTGAAACTCGAAAAAGGCGACCCTATGATCATCCAGGAAATCATCAATGAACTCACTTATAAAAGAGTATCAAGACAACCGCTCGAGTATCCTAGTGCGGGGAGTACTTTTAAAAGACCTCCAGGACATTATGCTGGACAACTCATTGAAGATGCCGGTTTAAGAGGATTGCGACATGGCGATGCTCAGGTTTCAGAAAAACATTGTGGCTTTGTGATCAATGTGGGAAAAGCTACCTGTAATGAGGTCATGGATCTGATCAGAGTGATTCAGAAGGTCGTTAAGGATACTTTTGATGTCGATCTTGAAAGAGAAGTCCGCATATTTGGAAAAGAATAAAATTTTGAGCGCTCATATCATTGATTGAGCGCCTTTTTTATTGGATGAGTGATTTTATTGAGTAAAAAATTGGTATAATATAATATAATGAAAATGGAAAGTAGGTGATGTGCATGAGAATCAAAGGTGATTATCATATGCATTCGAGATACAGTGGAGACAGCAACAATGATCTTGAGGCGATTGTTCAAAGAGCCATTGAGCTCGGTCTTGAAGAAATCGCCATAACAGATCATGGTCCCAGCCATAACGGGTATGGCATAAAAAGAATTGAATACTGGGTTTTAAGAAGAGAAATTGATCATTTGAATGAAAAGTATCCTCAGATCAAAGTGCTTTTGGGTATAGAAGCAAATATTTTGGGTGTTGACGGAAAGATCGATCTAGATGAGGAAATGTTCGAACTGAATGATTGGGTGAACGCAGGATATCATTTTGGAAGCAATTTGAAAAATGATTACAAAATTCATCTGGACAATATCTTAAGCAAATTTTCCAAAAAGATTTTTAACCGTGCCAAGACCAATAACACCAAAGCAATGATCAATGCCATGAGAAACAATAAGATCGATATGATCACACATCCAGGAGCAAAAGGCCCAATTGATGTCGAAGCTGTAGCAAAGGTGGCTGCGGAAACTGGGACAATGCTTGAAATTAATAATAGTCATGGTCATTTGACCACTGAGGAGATCATGATAGCTATGAAGTATCCAGTGAAGTTCGTGCTGAATAGCGATGCGCATAAGATAGAGAACATCGGCAGTGTTGAAGATTCCATTTCAAGAGTAATTGAAGCTGGACTGGATCCTACAAGAGTATACAATATCTTTATAGAATAGTCGGAGGAGGCCATCATGAATTTCATTATAATATCTGGTCAATCAGGTGCTGGAAAAAGTCAGGCAAAAAAAGTATTTGAAGATCTGGGGTTTTATTGTGTGGATAATCTTCCACCTTCTTTGATTCCAAGCTTTATTGAACTATTGGAGCAGAGTTCCGAGAATATTTCCAATATCGCACTCGTCATAGATATCAGAGGTGGAAAATTTTTCAAAGATCTTGAAAACAATTTGAATCTACTGAAGAGCAAAGAGTATCCTTACAAAATATTTTACTTTGAGGCCAATGACGATGTGATACTAAAAAGATTCAAAGAGACTCGAAGAACTCATCCTTTAGATCCAAGTGGCAGGATTGAAGATGCCATCAAAGCTGAAAAAGATATATTGGAGACATTGAAAAATAAAGCGGATTATGTGATAAACACAAGCACTACCAATCAAGCAGAACTGAAAAACGAGATATCAAGATACCTTGAAATCGACGAGACAGAAAACAAGATAACATTGACACTCATATCTTTTGGTTTCAAAAAGGGAGTACCACTCGATTCGGATTTTGTGTTTGATGTCAGATTTCTTCCCAATCCGTTCTACATTGAATCCTTGAGAGGATTGACTGGAAATGATGCTTCAGTCAGCGATTACGTTTTGGGATTCGAGGAGAGCAATACACTGATGGTACATATCAAGAACCTGCTGGATTACTCACTTTCCTGTTTTGAAAAGGATGGTAGGATGCAGCTGGTTGTTTCTATTGGGTGTACTGGTGGGCAACATCGTTCTGTGACATTCATCAACGCACTTGCGAAACATTTTGATGATCATGGCTACAACATTAAAGTTGTACATCGTGACATCAAAAAGGAAGCGTAATTAATTATGGTGAATATCGTTGCCCTTGGGGGCGGAACGGGTTTATCCATAATTTTACGTGGACTCAAAGAAATATCCACTAACATCACTGCTATTGTCACTGTAGCTGATGATGGCGGAGGGTCAGGTGTTTTGCGTGAGGACCTTGGCATGCTGCCACCGGGAGATGTCAGAAACTGCATATTGGCTCTTGCCAACAAAGAACCTATTCTACAAGATCTCTTTCAGTATCGATTTGAGGAAGGGCGACTCAAAGGTCAAAATTTTGGGAATCTGATGATTGCTGCCATGGTTGGAATATCGGATAACTTTGAGATGGCGATTCGTAAGATCTCAGATATTTTCGCCATAACCGGTGAGGTTTTTCCAGTTTCTGAAGAAGACCTGACTTTATTTGCTGAACTTGCAGGAGGGACCATTGTTGCCGGGGAATCAAACATTCCTTATGAGGTGATCAAAAGAAAATCAAAAATCGAGCGCATTTGGATTGAACCTACAGACGCTAGAACCAGTAGGCAAGTAGTAGATCGAATCAAAAAGGCCGATATGATTGTACTCGGACCCGGCAGTCTTTATACCAGTATCATACCGAATTTGTTGATCACCGGGGTGGTTGATGCAATCAACGAGTGCGATGCCTCGATTTTTTATATCTCCAATATTATGACTCAACCGGGTGAGACCGATGGGCTTAGTGCTGGAGAACATCTTAAGCTCATTTTTAAGCATACAATTCTGAATCGCGTGGATTATCTCGTCGCCAATAGTGGTGTAGCCAGTGATGAAATTGTATCAAGATATGTCAATGAATCTGCTGAAATGGTTAAAATCACTGAGGAAGACAAAACTTATCTCATGAATGAAAAAATTGGTCTGATTGAGGGTGATTTCATTGATGTCAAGAAAGGTTATGTACGGCATAATGCGTCTGTCATCAGCAAGGAACTGTTGGCATACATTGAAAAAGTGTATGATCGTGGATGATCTGAATAAAAAAAATTATATGGTCACATGGAAATTTTTTTTCCTATGTGGCTTTTTTTTATTGTATAATGAAAATAGCTAAAAAATTTTAAGCCATAAAATTTTTTAGTATTGACTGAGTAGAATTGACAGTGTGATTTGCAAAGGTAATGCTCTTATCTTTTAAAAAATTCACCTTCTAAAAAAATCAGAGGAGGCATTTTTTATGGCAAAAAGAGTACCGGAACCATTTAAGATTAAAATGGTCGAAAAAATCAGCATCATTCCTAAAGAGGAAAGAGAAAAAAGATTAGTTGAAGCAGGTTACAACCCATTTTCACTAAGAGCGGAAGATATTTATATCGATTTGCTGACAGATAGTGGAACTGGAGCAATGAGTGACCGCCAATGGGCAGCCATCATGATCGGCGATGAATCCTATGCGGGAAGTAGATCTTTTTATGCACTTGAAGAAGTAGTTCAAAAAATCACTGGTTACAAGTATATTATTCCAACACATCAAGGTCGTGGTGCGGAACAAGTTGTTTTACCAAATTTGGTGAAGCACAAAGGACAATACGTCCTCAACAACATGCATTTTGATACTACTATGGGTCACGTGCTTCTTGCAGGTGGCAAACCAATCAACCTAATAGATGACAAAGCATTCGACACAGATAAATACGATGATTTCAAAGGTGATTTCAATCTTTAGCAATTGGAAGCGTTTATAAGCGAACATGGAGTAGAGAATATTTCCGCTTTGATCATCACAGTGACTTGCAACTCATCTGGTGGACAGCCAATTTCTATGGAAAACATCAAGGGTGCAAGTGAGATTGCTCATCGTCACGGGTTGTCTGTATGGATTGACGCTGCAAGATATGCAGAAAATGCATATTTCATCAAAACCAGAGAAAAAGGTTATGAAGACAAATCAGTTCTAGAAATCGCGCAAGAAATGTTCAGTTATGCTGATGGCATGATGATGAGTGCGAAGAAAGACGGTATTGTCAACATGGGCGGTCTGATTGCCATCAAAGATGACGAGGACTTTTATAACATTTGCCGTTCAACAGTAGTACCAATGGAAGGCTTTCCAACTTATGGCGGATTGGCTGGACGTGATATGCAGGCACTTGCTGTTGGTCTCGAGGAGGGCTTGGACTACAGTTATTTAGATTATAGAATCTCACAAGTCAAATACTTGGGTGATCGACTCCGTGAAGCTGGAGTCCCAATCCAATATCCAACGGGTGGTCATGCTGTGTTTGTGGACTGTAAAAAATTATGTCCTCAAATTCCTTACTATGAATTCCCGGCACAAGCTGTTTGTAACGCTGTTTATATCGAAAGCGGTGTAAGACCTGTTGAAATCGGATCTTTCTTACTCGGAAGAGATGATGAGACCGGTGAACCACTTGAGTCTCCACTCGAACTTATGAGACTTACAATACCAAGACGTGTCTATACAAACGACCACATGGACTATGTTGCTGATGCGGTGATTAAAGTCGCAGAATATGCCAAGACTTTGAAAGGTTTTGAGTTTGATTATGAGCCTAAGGTATTGAGACATTTCACAGCAAAATTGAAGCCAGTAAAATAAGATAAAAATTTTCAAAAGACGCATTAAAAAACACCCTTAATTAAGGGCTCGTTTGGTAATGCGTCTTTTTTTATGGTATACTATTAAGATAATTAATGTGCTAAGTAGGTGATGTCTTGAAGAGAGTTTACAGTGCTGGAGGCGTTGTTTTTCTAGGAAACAGCGTACTTATGCTTCAGAAGATAAACGGAGATTGGGTACTTCCCAAGGGCAAGATTGAAAAGAACGAGACTTCCGAACAAACATCAGTGCGTGAGGTCAGAGAAGAAGCTGGTATAAAGGCCAGAATCATCAGTCCGATTGGAGAAACCTCATATCGTTTTAAAAATTATTGGTCCAATAACCATGTCATAGAGAAGAGCGTTGTCTGGTATCTAATGAGAGCTGTCACCACGAATACACATCCTCAAAGAGAGGAAGGTTTTGTCGATGCCAAATTTATCCACGTCGGCAGTGTGGTTCAGCTCGCCAAGTACGATGATGAACGCGATATTTTAATGAAAGCGCTTGAAATTATTCAATCGATAGAGGGTGAGTAAATGTCATTTTCGTCTAAAGCAAAAAATGAGCTTGCTCTGATTCGAACGGAGGGCAAGTGCTGTAATAGAGCGGAACTATCAGGCATAGTCAGAGTCAGTGGAGTTCTTGAGTTCGGCGGAAGAAATCGGATGGATCTTAGAATCACCACGGAGAATCCTGCTGTGGCAAGACTTATTTTCATATTGTTTAAAAAAATTTACAAGCAACACAGTGAATTGATCATGAAAGAAAATAGGAATTTGAACAAACACCATTCCTATGAAATATACATTGAGAATGCGAACGCTATTTTGACGGACCTCGACATACTTCGTTTGACGGAGGACGGTTATGAACTCAATGATGACTTACCCGAAAGCCTCTTAAAAAAGCAGTGCTGCAAAAAAGCATACTTAAGGGGCATTTATTTGGGAGGTGGCTCCCTGAGTGCACCTGAAAAAAGCTATCATCTTGAACTGATCACACATAATCAACAATTCGCAGATCAACTGGTGAGTTTCATGAATTCAAATTATGACCTGGGTTCCAAATCTACCATCAGAAAGAAAAATTTTATAGTCTATATCAAAGAAAGTGAGAAAATCGTAGATTTTCTCAATGTAATCGGGGCACATCAGACTTTGCTGGATTATGAGAATGTAAGAATCATCAAGCAAATGAGGAACAATGTCAACCGAGTGGTCAATTGTGAGACGGCTAATCTAACAAAGACAATTGATGCCTCTTATATACAAATCAATGCAATCAAGGCGATTGATGATTATGAAGGCATCGAATCATTGCCGGAAAAACTCCAGGACATAGCTTATATCAGACTCGAGAACCCCGATGCATCGCTCAAGGAACTTGGTGAGATGGCAAGTCCACCCATTGGTAAATCGGGAGTCAATCATAGACTTAAGAAAATCATTGAAATTGCTGAAAATATCCAAAGAAGAAGAGGGAACTTATGAAAAAATTGATATTACTATATATTGCAATTATTATGATCTCCACTTCCTGTAGTCTCGATTCAGATTTATTCAAAAGCAACGATCCCGACATCAAAAGCTGGGAACTTATTGAATCCAGTGCCGAGAACAGTACTGTGACCATGTCGATCCAACATTCAAGTCCTCTTGCAGTGGAGTGGTTCAAAAGTGATTTTTCAGATTATCTCAAATCTGAATATGGTATGACCCTAATTGTTGAGGAGCAACCTCTTGAGAAAACCATGCAGATGCTGAAATCCGATCTTACCAATGAACTGGAAATCGGACAATATGATCTGGTCATATTTGAGAATAATGGGTTTAAGAGTGCCCTGGAAAGTGGACTTTTGTATACGCCATTTACTGACAAGTTACCGAACTTGAAAGCTTATATCGATCCAGGTAACTCAGAGTTCAAATTCAAGGACGGTCTGGAAGTAAAAGGCAGTTTAGCGCCATATGGTCGTAATCAGTTGTCAATGATTTATGATCAAGATATTTTTTATGAGACCCCTATAAGTTATGATGAACTACTGGAATATGCTAAGGAGTATAACAATGCGTTCGTCTATCCTGATCCACGGACTTCACTTGAAGGAGAACTCTTTGTTGTAGGAGTGGCGGTAAGAGATGTGGATATTGACCGTTTGATGACTGTAAAACCCAATAAGGAAGATGTTTATGCGATTATAGGAGACGGACTTGAGCTTTTAAATGACCTCGAACCTTACATGTACCTTAAAGGGGCACAGTATCCAGTCACCACTGCTGAAATGGATGAGCTGTTTGCCGGAGGTGAACTTGTATTTTCCATGAATGTAGATTTTGAACATGTGACCAGCAAATTAAAGGAGTATGAATACCCTGAAGGCGCATCTTCTTTTGTGATTCAAGAGGGAATGATGGGGCTCAACGAGTGGATCGGCATTCCATTCAATGCACCAAACAAGTCAGGAGCCATGGTTGCTATCAATGAACTATTATCACCTGATATGCAGGGCTCCAAGTATGAACCAAGAAATTGGGGGAATTTGCCGGTATATGATCCAGAATATACCGATTCCGATGCCTATGAGTTTATAAAAAGTGTAAAAACAAAGTCAACTTCATTGAAGCAAGATACATTACTGGAATCTCGAATTCCTGAGGTGCCAGTGGAAGTAAGAGCAATCATAATCGAGCTTTGGACCGATCACGTTTTGAATCCAACAATCGGAGATTGAAATAAGAGGAGTAGTCATGTCAACAATCCCATTTGTCCATTTGCATTTGCATACTGAATTCAGTTTGCTGGATGGCTTCACTAGAATAGATAAACTTTTTGAAAAAGTTAAAATGCTTGGAATGGAAGCGGTTGCGATTACAGACCATGGCGTTATGTTCGGTGTGGTTGATTTCTATAAAGCTGCTAAAAAGCACGGCATCAAGCCTATCATAGGTTGTGAGGTATATGTTGCTCCGAGAACTAGATTTGATAAAGAACCCGGTGTGGACAAGAATGCGGGGCATTTAGTTCTGCTCGTGAAGAACGAAACCGGGTATAAAAATTTAATAAAGATGGTTTCTGCAGGTTTTACAGAAGGTTTTTACTATAAACCAAGAATTGATTATGAGATGCTTAAATCACACAGTGAAGGATTGATCGCACTAAGTGCTTGTTTGGCAGGTGATATTCAAAGACTCTTGTTTGACGGAGACCTAAATGGTGCCGAACGATTGGCATTAAAATTGAAGGACATGTTTGAACCTGGAGATTTTTATCTTGAATTACAAGACCATGGCATCAAAGAGCAACAAATTGTCAATCGAAGGCTGATCGATCTTTCAAAGAAAACAGACATTGAGCTGGTGGCTACCAATGATGTGCATTATCTTGACGAAGAAGATGCCGACACACATGACATTCTACTGTGTATCCAAACTGGAAAGACACTCTCAGATCGTGAACGCATGAAATTTCAAGGTAAGGAATTCTATCTGAAATCCCCTTCAGAAATGGGCGATCTTTTTGGGACAAAGGAAGAAGCACTACTCAATACGGTTAAGATCGCAGACAAATGTCACTTTGATTTTGATTTCAGCACGACACATTTACCTGAGTACAATGGTATTTCAGAGCCACCTGAAGTATATCTCAGAAAATTGTGTATGGAAGGCATCATTAAAAAATACGATGTGAAACAATTGCATTTGGATCGATTGGAATATGAACTTGAAACGATTCATAAGATGGGATATGACGATTATTTTTTAATAGTATGGGATTTCATCAAGTTCGCGAAGGAGAGAGGCATTAGTGTCGGTCCTGGGCGAGGAAGTTGTGGTGGAAGTATTGTTGCCTATGTTCTGGATATAACTGAGGTCGACCCAATCAAATATGATTTGATCTTTGAGCGGTTTTTAAATCCGGAAAGAATAACCATGCCAGATATTGATATCGATTTTGAGGACGATAGACGCTCTGAAGTCATTGACTATGTCGTTCAAAAATATGGCAAGGACAGGGTTGCTCAAATCATCACATTTGGTACAATGGCAGCCAGGGCGGCAATTCGAGATGTCGGACGTGTTATGGATCTTCCATATCAGGATGTTGATCGAATTGCGAAGGAGATTCCGATGGAGATTGGCATGACCCTTGAGAAAGCACTGACAGTTAATCCCAAATTGGTCGAACTTGTACAAAGCTCTGACGAGAATAAGACTCTGATGTCATCAGCTATAAAACTCCAAGGTGTTCCAAGGCATGCATCCACACATGCAGCCGGAATAGTCATTTCAAAGAAGACAATTGATGAGTATGTACCCCTTTATTTACAAGAGGGTAACATTTCAACCCAGTTCAATATGAATCTGCTTGAAGAACTTGGATTGTTAAAAATGGATTTTTTAGGCTTAAGGACATTGACAGTTATCAAAAATGCTTTACAATTAATTGAGAAGACAGAAAATATAAAGATTGATCTTTTAAAAATTCCATATGATGATTCCGATGTGTATGACATGATAGGACAAGGTGACACACTTGGGCTCTTCCAACTTGAATCGGCTGGATTCAGGCGTTTTATGCGCGAATTGAAACCAACCGTTTTTGAAGATATCATAGCCGGGATATCTTTGTACCGGCCGGGACCGATGGATTCCATCCCGGTTTATATCAGGAACAAGAACGATAGGTCATTGGTCGTTTTTAAAGACCAAAGACTAAAACCCATTTTAGAAGTGACCTATGGATGTCTTGTATATCAGGAACAAGTTATGCGTATAGTTCGTGAACTTGCTGGGTACAGCTATGGAAGAAGCGATATCGTAAGACGAGCCATGAGTAAAAAGAAAATGGATGTCATGGAGAGGGAACGCAACTTCTTTATCAATGGAAAATTGAACGAAAAAGGTGAGGTGGAACTGGCGGGTTGTCTCAGAAATGGGGTCAGTGAAATTGCAGCCAATCAGATTTTTGATGAGATGATCGATTTTGCGAAATATGCTTTCAACAAATCGCATGCTGCGGGATATGCAATCATTGCTTACCAGACAGCATATTTGAAAAAACGTTTTCCAGTGGCTTTTTTGGCTGCTTTGATGACCAGTGTAATGGGGAATCATTCAAAGCTCGGAGTTTATATTCAGGACGCAAAAGACCATGGCATCAAAATATTACCACCAAGTGTCAACCACAGCATTGGAAGTTTCAGTGTTGAAAATGGTAGTATACGTTACGGACTCAATGCTATAAAAAATGTTGGCAAAGGTAATATAGATGCAATTGTAAGAGCTCGAGAAACAGGCGAGTTTTTAGGTTTTTTTGATTTTTGTGAAAGAGTGGATGCTTCTGAACTCAACAAAAAAGCTGTTGAAAGTTTGATCAAGGCAGGTGCTTTCGATATTCTGGATCATAAACGGTCACAACTCTTGGCAGTTTTTGAGAGAACGATTGATGGGATGCATACCATGAGAAGAAAGGGTGCAGAAGGTCAATTTTCAATATTCAATCTTGAGAACACCAGCATATCCTCAGAAGATGTAGGCAATACATTGCCACTCATTCCTGAACTCAGACCTTCTACATTACTCCAGTTTGAAAAAGAGATGCTTGGTATATATCTTAGTGGGCATCCACTGGATCAATACAAAGATGCACTAATCAGTTTGACTGATGCCAACTTGAGTGAAATCAAAGAATCATTGAGCGAAGATGAAACTCCGATCGTTAAAGATGGAGAAAACATTTCTGTCGGTGGAATGATTCTAAACATAACGACCAAGATCACAAGAAACAATCAACATATGGCTTTCATCACAATTGAAGATCTTTTTGATCAGATTGAGGTCATTATTTTTCCTCGGGTTTATGAACAGTATAAAACACTTCTAATTAAAGAGCAGGTTGTGTTGGTCAAGGGTCGTGTCGCGATGAAAGAGGATGAAGATCCCAAAATCATAGCCGACCAAATCATTGGGATTGAAGACGGTATTAAAAACAACAAATCCAGGAGGCTTTACATCAGGTTTGATGAAAAAAATCCCATGTTGTTGAGCAAGATAGATATGGTGCTTAAGTCAAAGTATAAAATGGTAGAGAAAAATGCTCAAAAAATGGACGTGATCATTTATATTGAAGCTACCAAAGAACGTTTCAAAGTTGAAGGTCAGGTTAAAGTGACCCATGATTTATTGGATCGTCTAGGAAAGATTGTTGGCAAAGACAACATAAAGATCAGGTAATGATGGATAGGAGTGAAAAAATTGAAGAAAATTGGTGTTTTAACCAGTGGCGGAGATTCTCCAGGGATGAACGCCGCAATTCGGTCGGTAGTAAGAACTGCCATATATCAAGGACTGGAAGTTGCAGGGATATATCAGGGATATCAGGGCTTGATTCAAGGAGACATTGAAGATTTAAAAATCACTTCAGTAGGAGATATCATCCATCGCGGAGGCACTATGCTCAGAACCGCGAGATGTGAACAGTTTAAAACTGATGAAGGATTCAATAAAGGTCTGGATATGCTGAGAATGTTCAAATTGGATGGGCTGGTAGTGATTGGTGGAGATGGTTCCTTTAATGGAGCAAAAAGATTGGCTGATGCTGGTTTCCCGACGATTGGGATTCCGGGTACAATAGACAATGACCTAGCCTATACTGATTTCACATTAGGTTTTGATACAGCACTTACAACGGTTGTGAGTGCTATAGGCAATATCAGGGATACCTCTTCCTCTCATGGAACTGTGAATATAATTGAGGTCATGGGAAGAGACTGTGGTGACATAGCTCTATACGCAGGACTTGCCGGTGGCGCTGAAGCTGTCATAATACCTGAGATTCCAAATGATGTCGATGCACTTTGCAGAACCATCATTCATGGGAAGAAACGCGGTAAGCTTCACAGCATCATATTGCTGGCAGAAGGTGTGGGAAAACCTTATGAATTGGCTGAGGAAATAAAAAGAAAAACCAATTCTGACGTAAAAGTGAGCGTCATTGGATATTTGCAAAGAGGCGGAACCCCAAGTCCAAGTGATCGAATCTTGGGCAGCAGAATGGGTGCATATGCGGTTGACCTCCTGGTTCAAGGTAAGTACGGTAGGGCAGTGGGAATCAAAGGTAATCAGATGATTGATTTAAGTTTTGGGGAAGCACTCGAAATGAAAAAGGATTATGATAGAAATATTTATGAGTTGGCACGTATTTTGGCCATATAACATAAACAATTATAAATTAAATCTTAGGAGGATTATATGTTAAGAAAAACGAAAATCGTATGTACCATTGGCCCAGCCAGTGAAGGAAAAGAAATTTTCAAAGAGTTGGTAAAAAACGGTTTGAATGTAGCCCGTTTGAATTTTTCTCACGGTGACCACCAAGAGCACCTTGCAAGAATTGAAATGATCAAAGAAGTCCGTGAAGAGCTCGGCATGCCTGTGGCAATTTTGCTCGATACCAAGGGACCGGAAATCAGAACTGGAAAATTCCTCGAGCCTGTTTATACATTGGTTGAAGGACAGGAATTTTTGTTGACGACAGAAGATATAGTTGGAGATCAAACCAAGTGTCAAATTTCATACAAAGGACTTCCAAATGATGTGAAAATTGGCGGCAAGATCTTGATTGATGACGGTTTGATTGAGCTGGAAGTACTTGAAAAAACTGAAACAACAATTCTCACAAAAGTACTTAATGCTGGCGATATCAAAAATAACAAAGGTGTCAACGTTCCAGGTGTCAGCATCAATTTACCGGCTATCACACAAAAGGATATCGGAGACATTGTCTTTGGTATTGAAAACGGAATAGATTTCATCGCAGCCTCTTTTATTAGAAAAGCAGCCGATGTCCTTGAAATCAGAAGGGTACTTGAAGAAAATAAAGCTCATGAAATTCATATCATTTCAAAGATAGAAAATCAGGAGGGTGTTGACAATTTAGAAGATATCCTTGAAGTTTCCGATGGTCTCATGGTTGCCAGAGGTGACCTTGGCGTTGAAATTCCTACTGAGATGGTGCCGATTGTTCAAAAGCAAATGATAGAACTTTGTAATCGTGAAGGAAAACCTGTCATTACAGCAACACAAATGTTGGACTCCATGATGAGAAATCCTAGACCAACTAGAGCAGAAGCCACTGACGTTGCAAATGCTATTTTCGATGGTACTGATGCAGTTATGCTTTCAGGTGAGACAGCTGCTGGTAAGTATCCAATAGAAGCTGTAGTCACAATGGCTAAAATCGCGCATGAAGCTGAAAAAGCTTTGAATTACAAAGAAATGCTACAAAAGAGAATCCAATATTCCAAAGATTATGGTGTAACTTATGCTGTAAGTCATGCCACTGCAACATCAGCTCTTGAACTGGATGCGGCAGCGATCATTACTGCTACATCATCTGGATACACAGCTAAAAATGTATCTATGCTCAAGCCAAAATCACCAATAATCGCTTGTACGATTTCTGATGCGGTTTGTAGAAAATTGGCATTGGTTTGGGGCGTATTCCCTCTCGTAATTGGCGATGCGACATCAACTGATAAAATTTTTGAGATTTCAGTTGAAAAAGCGAAACAAAATGGGTTCATCACAGATGGCGATTTGGTTGTCATTACTGCTGGAGTTCCAGTTGGAGTATCAGGTGCAACCAATATCATGAAGATCCATTTGGTTGGAGAAGTGTTGATTAAAGGTACAGGACTTGTAAAAGATTATATCAGAGGAAATGTTTGCTTAGGTAACACTGCAGAAGATCTTGAAGGCAAATTCAAAGATGGGGACATCATTGTAGCTTCTTACACCGATAAAGACTTGGTGCCTTATATTGAGCGTTCATCAGGATTTATAGTAGAAGAGGGTGGATACACTTCTCATGGAGCTATTGTCGCACTCAGCCTCAAGAAGCCGTGTGTAGTTGGTGCAAATAATGCTACCGAACTTTTAAAAGACGGTATGGAGATTACTCTGGATTCCACTAAGGGTATTGTTTACGCAGGGAAAGCACGTATGCTTTAAGATAAGGGAGAATCTAATGATCAGCAGAACACTTGGAACAACAGGTCTTAATGTCAAGGCTGTAGGATTCGGTGGGATTCCGATCCAAAGAGTCGAGCAAGATGAAGTCAATGCCATAATTGAAGCCATGATTGAAACGGGCATCAATTTTATTGATACCGCCAGGGGCTATACGGTAAGTGAATCCTTTATCGGAAACGCCCTCAGTGATGGTAAACGCAGTAATTTTGTAATTGCAACCAAATCACCTGCCAAAGATTATGAACAAATGAAAGCTGACATAGAAACAAGCTTAAAAAACCTGAAAACCGATTATATCGATCTTTACCAATGCCATTTGGTCAAAGAAATGGATCAATATAGACAAATCCTATCTGAAAATGGTGCCTATAAAGCATTGGTCGAGGCTAAAACAGCTGGCAAAATCAGACACATCGGCATAACCTCCCATAGTGTGGATTTGCTTAATGAGGTCATTGATGATATGCCATTTGAAACGATTCAATTTCCTTATAACATCATTGAGCGTCAAGCCGAAGAACTTTTCAAAAGGGCATCACAGAGGGGAATCGGTGTAATTGTAATGAAACCTCTTGCTGGTGGTGCACTTGAAAATGGAGAGCTCAGTTTGAAATTCATACTCAACAATCCAAATGTATCCGTGGTGATTCCTGGAATGGATAAAGTCACACAAGTTTATGAAAATTCAAATGTGGCAAAGATGGATTTGACATTGACGGATTCTGAAAAAGAAGAGATTGAAAACATTAGAACAACGCTTGGAGAAACATTCTGTAGAAGGTGCGGTTACTGTCTACCATGTGTAAAGGGCATAGATATTCCTACACAGTTTATACTAGAAGGTTATCTGACAAGATACAATCTCAAGACATGGGCAATCGAACGCTATTTCGCAATGGACATCAAATCGACAGATTGTATAGAATGCGGTGAATGTGAGCCTAGATGCCCATATGATCTTCCAATAAGAAAGATGCTTAGAAATGTGACAGATCAATTCGAAGTCCATAAAAATGTATAAAGCTAAAGCCATCGTATACTGAAAAGTAAACGGTGGCTTTTTTTAAAGGTTAGTGCTTACCAGTTGATTGAATGAAAAGCCCCAATATGACAACAACCATACCGAGAATGGTTTTAAGATCAAGATCTCCGAAGAGCAAGTAATCTAAAAAGAAACCCATGGTCATTTGCCCAAGAAAAGGTAGAATCGCAATATGAATCGCCTTGATTCTAACCGCGTAATAATTCATCATCACTATTATAGATAGACCGAGGATACCTCCCAAAAAGTACTTTATGGAAATATCGCCGAGATTAATTCCAGTGACCATAGGGGAAAGCAGAAGCATCAATATCATTCCGGTGACCAGTGCGAAAAAGTAATGATAAAATGAAGTTTTAATCGTCCCCAAAACAAGACTGTTTCTCCCATTCATGATCGGTGTCACAGTGACTAAAAATCCGATAAAGATGGCTAGCAAGTATATAAATATCATAGTGGTCTCCTTAAAATAACATGATCCAAATTCCCAGGGACATAACACCAATCCCAATCCATTGTTTATAGTGTGTTTTTGAAGCGGTTTTCCCAAGCAAACCATATTGGTCGATGACCAAAGAGGTCACAACTTGTCCCATCATAGTCAGAGCAATCATGAGAGTAACTCCGATTTCAGCCATGACAAAATTATTGATGATGATGGTAAATGAGCCCATGACTCCTGGTAACATATAATGCCATTTAAATGGACTTGAGTTCGTATTCCTACCAAACAAGATTAAAGTGACTCCAAAAAACAAGACACCAATCCCGTGGTATACGACATTGCTTATATATGTAGTTGTAACCATACTCAATTGACCGTTAAAATAAATCATCAAGGACAATATGAGTCCTGTAAAATATGCTATCCATTTTGACATTTTATTTTCTCCTAATATTCTATATGATTATTATAAAGGATGAATTTGTTGAAAAATATGACATCTGTCATATTTTGAATGAAATATTTGAATTGATGTGATAAAATCTATAATAGAGAGGTGTGACATGCAAGTTATTGAAAACAGACGAATGCTAACCGATTATGTAACGAAATACAATCTGGACGATATATTGCCAGAAGCATTGATTGAAGTCGCTGAACTTTGCATCTATGAGCAAGGGGAGTCAATATTGACAGCGAATGAAACCATGAATTACTTTTACTTTTTCATGAGCGGGAAACTCAAAATTTTTCAGGTCCATGAAAATGGTCGATCACTTTTGATTCAGTTTTACTCAAGATTTGATTCTCTAGGGGAAGTTGAGTTCATGAATGATGTATTGACCACTTGTTCGGTTGTGGCTGTCAAGAATTCAGACCTTATTAGAATACCATTTGATTCAATGAGATTATATGCAAAAGATCATCCACCTTTTTTAAGATATGTCATCAGATCACTTTCCACAAAATTGATTGCCGCAGATCAGCATCATTCCTACAATTTATTGTATCCAGTGAAAAATAGGTTGTCCAGTTATCTAAAAGCGCATTTGGGTGAGGGGAATAGCCTCGAACTATTGGATTCTTTTCAAGAAATATCTGAGTTCATAGGGACGACATATAGACAATTGCATCGCGCATTTCAACAACTTGAGGATCAAGGAATAATAGTCAAAACACATAGAACAATTCATGTATCGGATCCTGAATCGCTCACCAATCTAGCTGGACATATATACAACATACTTTAAAGCACAAAAAAACGCCATTTGAATTGTCTTCAACTGGCGTTTTGTCATTATGGTTCCATATTGATGTATGGAGGTGGCACCAATTCAGTTGCTAATTCTGGATTGGTAGGTGTATTTCCATCTACAGTGATCTTGATACGATTCACTTCAGTAATGGAGGTGAATGAATATATAAGACTGTCTATCAACATTTTCGACTCAACCGATTCTGTGGTAGTAATGGTATTGAATACTTCATTTAAGTTCAATGTGAGCAAATCGCCTTCGAGATTGAAATCGATCATCTCAACTTGAGGTGGAACCAGTTGTATCCATTCTTCACTGTAAGTCATCTCGGAATCGTTGAACTTGAGTATGTTCCATATCTCATTAATTCGATCGGGTATTTGAATATCAGGACCAATTATTTTCGTGAGTGGCATCAAAAATGCATATTCTGAATTTGAATTATATCCAACATATCCTATGACAGAATTGCCATTTGCATAAGATTTGGACAAATCCACATCACCAAATGAGCCAGTATCACTGTCGTTGACTAAAAAGTTGACATCTGATATAAATCCCATGGACAACATTGATTGAGCTATGGATTCTGTGATGACGGAGAATTTGTCTTCGAAACCTGTTAAACTTTGACTATAAAGATATACGTTAGCTATACCATTTGAGATTCTGATGTTAGGTGAGTGAGGAATGACTTGATCGCCTTCTATAAGACCAAGACCAGGTTTAGAACCACCAGCCAATTGGGTGTATAAACTCCTCCATCTGTTGTCAGGCGTTGGAACCGCTCTTGTGACGGGAACCAACATTTCATAATCAGGTGTCGGATAGTAAAGTGTCATACCAATGACTCCCGAAGGTAGAACATTTGAGGTACCATTATAAATGAAGCCAAAATCATATGTGGAAGCCATATGCTCCAGGCTTTCACTATTTTGTGTTAGAGCATAATCTTTGTCAGGTGCAATCTGAACTATAAAATAATCTTCTGGAAGAGATTCAAGAACTGAACGGAGGTCTACAGTATATTCACGTGTCGTGCCGACGGAATTTGGCGACATCTGTGCAACTTGATCTAGTGGAAGTGTGGACCCTTGGCTCTTATTTCCAATTAGGTTCAAAGTAAAGTGGCTTAACAGATCTTCGGGAAATTGTTCAGTTGAACTGATGAGTGAAAATGAAAGATTTCCATCGGTGATCATATAATCGCTGCTTGACTCGATTGTTATGTCGGATACCACTACTACTGGGCTCTCATCTGGATTTTCAATTATTGGTTGTGACAAATTGAGTGTTAAAATATCAGTACTCAAAGGCAATGATGTGGCGAGTACGAAAATTATGAGTATGAACATGATATTTGTTGCAAATTTGAGCATTTTAACGCCTCCTAATCTAAATGAATCATTTACATTATATGATATTTTTCATTTTATTGCTATAATCCGTTATCATTTTTGCCGCCATGGACGCAATAAATCCCGATGTTCCCATTTTCCCACCAATTCCAACAAAGATCGGACTTGAGTTGAAGTAAATAAAACCACTTAAAGCACCTGCAAGCAAAAATACCGATTCGGGGTGAAGTCTTTTTTTTGTGCTCATTCCTGCAAATGTAGCGCAATAGATTGCTGCGGATAATACTCCTGCATTGGTATCCATAATAAAATGGAGTGTCAATTCAGCGAAAATGGCAACCAGACTCGAACTCAACACGATGTTTTTTAACCATCTATCGGATAAGAAATAGGTCAAGTAAGCGGCTGTTGCACTCAGAGCAATCAATAATACTATGAAACCGGTCGAGAAGTCCAGATGAGTCACATCTATACCGTCATTGAAGAAATCAAAAGTGGATGGATATCGTACCAACAGAACAGGCAAAGCGCCAAAAAAAGCTGTAGTACCAAGTTTGCCACCAATGCCTGGAAAGGCCTCTTTACCAAAAGAAAACAAAATTCCTGCAATGATAGCGGCAACCAATAAATCCAAATTAGTGAAAATATGAATCGAAGTCATACCGACAAAAGAGCCGGTAAAGATTGCAAGTGCAGATTGTTTCAATAAGAGGCTGCCTATAGCACCTACCAATGCAGAAGCTAGAATGGCTGATAGTCCCATTTTGACCAAAATGAAAGTAACAAGAGCTCCCGCCACCAGCATATAAAAGTCTTCGAATATACGATCTGTCGTTTTGACGCAATCCGAATGTAGATCCTGATGGATAAAATATGAGGTTTGAATCAGCGTTGTCACAGTCAGCAGCAATAATATTGATATGACGACTATGTGGGAAAAATATATATGTGATGCGAACATGACCGTTATCAAAAAAAGTGAAGTCATGGTGTAGATTACAGTGGATACAGTTCTAGGACACATTGAACACCTCGAGAAAATTTTTAGCATGCCCTAGTATTATAACACAATTGTTTTTTAGATTTTATGGTTTCATATGAAAAAATCTGATAAAATTAAGAATCGGTATCTTTAGACCGATTCACGGGAGGAAGGTATGGTGAAAAACACAAAGCGAATAATGATCTTATTGATATCCCTATTGATATTGGTAGGTTTCGGGTTCACTGCTGAAAATGACAATCAACCTATGGATGAAGCAAAAGAGAAATTGGAAGCAATAAGTGAGACCGAACAGGAAACGGTTGAAGCACTTTTCATTTTGTCTTCCGAAATAGAGTTGTTAAACACTGAAATGGCAAAACTCCAAATGGATATTGAACAGTTGAACGAAGAAAGTATCCAAAAAACGAAAATGATTGAAACTGAAAATGAAAACTACATTGCCGTTCAGGACAGCCTTAAACAAATATTGAAGCACCAACAAAGAGCAGGTGTGGGATCATATTTGCATATGATTTTGGGATCTGAAAACATCAGTGATTTTCTGGGGCGTATGAATTTGATTCGTGATCTATCTAAAAATACGATCAGATTGATGGACGAAATCGATGTGAGCAAGAGAATTCTTGAAAGGGAGAAACTGGAGCTCGAAACATTGATAGTTGATATGGAAAACAGCCAAAAAGCACTTGAGGAGACTTTGTCTTCAAAAGAAGAGGCAGCGAAAGCACTTGAGGAATATCTGGATAGTCTTGAAGCTGACAAAGCTTATTATGAAGATTACCTGACTTCCATAGAAAATGTCTGGAATAGTTTGAAACCCATGTTTTCCGAGACCGTCAAAGCTTTCAATACCATCATCGAGAGAGGTGATCTTCCTGAAGATACGATTGATGTGAGAATCTCATTGCTCTCAGCAGTCGGAACCATACAGCAGGATAAGTTCAATGATATTTTGTCGTCAAGAAAAGATTTGCCTGAACTGAAGTTCATATTTAAAGATGGTGCAGTCGACCTGGAGTTTCCAAGTTATAATTTGGAGCTACAAGGACAATTTGTGCTGATTGATCCACAGACAGTGGAATTTTCTGTACTATCAGGTAGATTCTATGATTTGCCACTCAGTGAAAGTGCAATCACTGATTTATTCAGTGAAGGTGATCTGAGCTTTAAACTTGAGTCGATACTTGGAAAGAATACCATTAAGAATATCACTATGAAGGACAAAGCTCTCGTGTTGTCCATTACAATAAAACTATTTTGAGGTGAATTATGATTGTAGCAAAAAAAGTGGGATTGTCCTATCCAGATGGTACAGAAGCCTTGAAGACATTTGATTTTCATATCGAAAAAGGTGAACTCGTATTTATAACAGGGCCAAGTGGTTCGGGAAAAACGAGTTTGTTGAAACTAATTCTGGGAATGGAATTTCCGACTCACGGATCTTTTGAAGTTTTGGGAGAAAGCATTCAGTCTGATAATACTGAGAAAATCCAAATGATCAGAAGAAGCATGGGACCTGTTTTTCAAGAGTTCAGGCTGCTCGAAGGTAGGACTGTTCTTGAAAACGTCATGCTTGGCATGCGATTCCTTGACCTGCCTCTTCATACCATAAAAAATTATGCGATACAAAGCATTGAACGCGTTGGACTAGGTCACAAACTGAAACATACAGTTGATCGTCTCTCATGGGGCGAATGCCAACGAGTCAGTATAGCCAGAGCAGTGGCAAGAAAACCTGTTTTGATAATTGCTGATGAACCAACAGGTAATTTGGACAAGGAAAACGCTATAAATATTCTGGAATTGTTGACATCATTCACGGATACAGATACAACAGTAATCATAACAACACATGCCACTCATTTGATAGAAGATTTTCATAATGGAGTCTTTATTAAAATGAATGCAGGTGATATGCAGATTGAAAGGCGGATTTAATGTCAAAGTTCATAAAAAACGGTGGTTACTTTTTTAGAGAGATCAAAACCATTTTCATGTTGAACAAAACCTCTTCGATTCTTTCTTTGGTGAGTTTGACGATGATATTTTTTATATTGATGCTGACTGTTTCAGGATGGTGGATGAGCAATACTTGGATGGGTTTGATCAGTGATGAGGCAGAAATCAGTGTCTATTATGTAAGCGGCTTGAATCCCTATGCGTTTGATGAACTTCAGGAGGATATCGAAAAAATCGATGGGGTCAATGGTCTTAGTCATATTGAGGCGAGTGAAGCATATGATGATATGGAAAAAATTCTTGGTGGTGATGCCAAAGTACTTGAATCATTTACAGAGAATCCATTTGATCCATATTTTGAACTCAGTTTCGACTTTGAGAATCGATTGAATATCGTCAAAGAATTGAATGAAACCAAAAACGTGTCATTTGTAAGAGATAACCAGGATGTTCTTGATCAACTTGAAAACATAATTGATTTTATTGAGATTATAGGAATTGTCGTCGGATTATCTGTAAGCATCTCAACATTCATAATTACATCACATATCATAAGGGAAGGTATTCATAGCAATCGTGAGCATATAAGGACTCTGAGATTACTTGGTGCTCCCACTTGGTTCATCAATTTTCCTTTTGTAACAGAAGGTATTCTAATAACAGGATTTTCAGCCTTTGTTTCAGGATTGATCTTTACCATTTTCTCAGGGCGCCTGAGTAATGCATTCGAAGGTACTGTCCAGTTTCTACCGGCCCTTGATATGAGTTCAATGACATTGGTTCTATGGGTTTCAGTTACTGCTTTGGCTTTGTTGCTTGGAATGATTTCAAGTGCATTTGGACTGAAATTGGTCAGCAAAAAAAAATAAACGTTTGACCCTATGCACATATAAGCATGGGGTCAAACGTTTTTCTATTTTCTGATGGATATCTCATGTAAGGTAATGTCCTTGTTTCGATCTTCAACTTGCCTGATCGACCACTCATTTTGGAAGATCAGTACCGGGTTCTCGTCATGGTCTTCAACAAGCATAGTATCCATAGTAATTGAGAACTTCTTTGGATCGAACTGGTTGGACTTTATCCACCTGACATGGCGGTAAGGTTGATTCTCTATGATAACGTCCACACCGTACTCATTTTTGAGTCTGTACTCGAGAACTTCAAATTGAAGTATTCCGACGACACCGATAATGAGCTCTTCAACTCCGATATTCGGGCGTCTAAAGACTTGAATACTACCTTCTTCGGCCAACTGTGTAATGCCTTTGATAAACTGTTTGCGTTTCATCGCATTTTTTGTAAAAACCTTGGCAAAATGCTCAGGTGCAAATACAGGAATGCCATCATAAGCGATTTTTGAGTTATCTTCACAAAGTGTGTCACCAATTTTAAAGATGCCAGGGTCATGAATTCCTATAATATCTCCTGGATATGCAGTCTCCACAACTACGCGATCTTGCGCCATGAATTGCTGAGGTTGCGCAAGTCTGACTTTTTTGTTTTCTTGAACATGATTGACTTGCATGCCTTTTTCAAATTTACCTGAACAGATTCTTAAAAAAGCAATACGATCTCTATGTGTCGGGTTCATATTGGCTTGGATCTTGAAGATGAATCCTGTGAAGTTTTCTGTTACAGGATCAATCAGCCCTTGATCACTTGATCGAGGTGTTGGAGGAGGTGTCAATTCAATAAATGATTTCAAGAATGTCTCGACACCGAAATTGGTAAGTGCACTACCGAAAAATACCGGTGTAAGCTCACCTGCGACGATTTTCTCAAGGTCATATGGGTCCCCCGCATGTTCGAGCAATTCCAAATCGTCAATCAACTTTTGATGCAGGTCCGAACTGAGGAGTGATTGAAATTTAGGATCGTTTATGTCACCAGTTACAGTACTGAGCTTAGACTGTCCATGATTGCCCTCGGTGAAAAGTTCAATTTGACCAAGCGATCGGTCGTATACACCTTTGAAGTGCTTTCCCATGCCTATTGGCCAGTTCATCGGGTAAGAACGTATTCCAAGGTTGTTCTCAATATCTTCAAGCAGCTCATAAGGGTCTTGTCCCTCACGATCGAGCTTGTTTATGAATGTGAAAATTGGAATACCACGCATTTTACATACTTTAAAGAGTTTTTTGGTTTGAGCTTCAACACCTTTGGAGCTGTCAACGACCATGACTGCACTATCAGCAGCCATCAAAGTACGGTAAGTGTCCTCACTGAAATCCTGGTGACCAGGTGTGTCCAAAATATTGATGCAAAATCCGCTATAATTAAATTGAAGCACACTTGATGTCACCGAAATACCTCTTTGTTTTTCGATTTCCATCCAGTCTGATACAGCGTGCTTTTGAGATTTTCTTGATTTGACTGTGCCGGCTTCGCGAATGGCACCTCCGTAAAGAAGCAATTTCTCTGTGAGTGTGGTCTTACCAGCATCCGGGTGAGAAATAATTGCAAAAGTTCTTCGCTTTTGCACTTCATTGGCAATGATTTTTTTCATTTCTGACATTTGATTCATCCTTCTAAATAATCCGATCCTATGAGTTGCAAATATACAACGACAACCTTGAAATTGTACCTTTATTTCGTGCTAAAGTCAATAAATCCGGTAAATCTTAAAAAAAATGATATAATATATAATTATAATTTATTGGTGAGAGGAAAACATGGACAATACAAATCAAAATAAAGACGCATGGAATAAGGAAAGTTATAACGCTTGGGTTACCAGATTTGGTAATCCAAAAGAGTATGCTTTAAAAATCAAGAAAGATCCTGGACATTTGATCAAAGGGTTATTTGACATTAATTATGATTTCCATGGAAAAAAAATCATGAATCTAATGGGTTCGAATGGAAATAAAGCTGCAGCTCTGGCAATGTTTGGAGCTATCGTGACTGTTGTCGATTATTCAGAAGGCAACAAAAAATATGCTACAGAGCTCTCAGAAGCCTTAGGCGTTCAAATTGATTATGTTGTTTCTGATGTCCTGAAAATCAACCTGGAAATGTTTGGACAACAGTTTGACATTGTTTTTGCTGAGATGGGGATTCTTCATTATTTTTCAGATCTGGCACCATTTTTCAATTTGATTTATGATCTTATGGTTACAGGTGGCACAGCAATCATAAAAGATTTCCATCCGATCAGCACCAAGTTGATTTCATCAAGGGGATCAACAGCAAAAGTGCGAAAGCATAAAGTGGATGGAGATTATTTCAGTCAGGATTTGATAGAACATGACGTGGCATACGGCAAATACATCGATGGTAATGAAGTGGAAAAAGTATATTTAAGAAGATGGACTTTGGGTGAAATCGTAACGGCAGCAGCAGAGTCTGGTCATATGGTCACAAAACTTGAAGAGCACCCAAACCAGTCTTCAGAAGTTTTTGATCAAGGAATACCAAAGACATTCACTCTGAAGCTATCAAAAGTCTGAGTTACCAATATTTGACGACCAAGCCTATAAATGTTATAATATGAGGGTAGCTAACCCGTGGAGCATTTCAACATTTGTTGAGATGCTTTTGTTTTAGAAAGGAGATCGATTTGAGAAAAAGTGGAAAAACGCCCTTGTTCAGGGCACGAAAATTAGAAAAATTATTGGATGTAGGTGAGATTTACATAAAGCTGGAGGGCGCTAATCCACAAGGGCATATTTTGGACCGTGTCTCTGAGATGATTGTCATGGAAGCTGAAAGTCAGGGAGCAAAAGAAGTGCTCATAATGGGTTCACAAAATTTCACCAATATTTTAAAGTACTACGTCGAACTGGCGGAGTTGAAGCCGGTGATTCCAATCTTTAAAAACGAAAAATGGAAAGTTCCCAAAATCGGCCAGGACAATTATTTGGATTTCAGGGATGAATATACAGTATCACCTTATGAATTACTTAAAAGAATTGCAGAAGAGTCAAAGGCTTATTTGGCTTACGAGGGGATGACTACTGGAATATTCGCGGAAATAACGACTGACGAAATTATGAATGAAATCTTGAACCGCTTACAAAGCAAGGTAGACAACATCTATATTCAAGGTGGCACAGGGTTCAATGTTGAAACCGCAAGATGGAGTATTTACAAACATTGGATCGAAGGAAAGATTCCTACACCACCCGCACTTTTCACAGCACAATCCGTAAAAGGAAAATTGCAATATGAGGCAGCTACTGAAATCAATGTGGAAGAGGAGTATCTCAAGGAAGCAATCAAATTGTTGCGCACCCAGGTACATTTGAAACTCAAATCATCAGAAGCACTTGGCTTTGGCGCATTTTATCAAAGTGTCAAGCAGGGACTTGTTGAAAAAGGTGTTCATGTGATCATATTGAAGGATGCAAAAACTGAAGTGAAAATAGATAACCTGAACGATTTTGATGATGTATCCAAAAAGCAACTTGTGAATTATACCAGAGAATGGTTGGCGCAATACGCTGACTCGCTTGGCGAGACTGAAGATGCCATTCTTAACGCCAATGATAAGGGCTTTATTTTGCTTGCTTCTAGAAACGGCGAATATGAAGGGGTCTGTATCATCGTCAACTTAGGTTTTGAACGATTTATCCCAACTTATCACCTTGCTTATATTGGTACTCGCTCTACAAGCAAAGGTAGAGGACTCGGAACAGAGCTTATTCAAAAGGCAATTGAACTCACAGATGGCAAGCTGTCATTACATGTTGATTTAGACAACAAAGGTGCAAAAAAATTATACGAAAAACTTGGATTTGTTCACTGTTACAACAGGATGTTGTACAAAGGTTAAAACAGTTATGATAAAATGATATCAACTAATGCATTGGGAGGCTATCGTAATGAGCGCTTTTTTTGAGAATAATCGAAACAAACTTGGTGCCAGGATGGAGATTGGCGATTTAGCTGTTCTATTTGCTGGCAAGGCACCGAAAAGTACTGCAGATGCCCACTATTCGTTTATGTCGAACAAAAACTTTTTCTATTTTACAGGATTGACAAGAGAACATTTCATCTGGACGATAATCAAGACCGAAAAAGGCCTTGAATCCACATTGTTCATAGAAAAACCCGATTATGACATTGAAAAATGGATCGGAAGAAAAATGACAAAAGAAGTAGCAAAAGAAAAGTCTGGTATTGATGATATCCAGTATATTGAATCTTTTCATACTTTTATGAACAAATTGGTCCAAAGTGGTAGCGTAAAGTGCCTTTGCCTTGATCTTGAACGTTTGGATTGGGACGAGAAAGACAGTGTGGCAGATGAATTTGCATTCGATTTCAAAAAGAGATATCCACACGTCAGCATAAAGACTCTACACCAGATTGAAGTGGATCTACGCATGTTCAAAGATGATTATGAAGTTGAAAATATCAAGAAAGCGGTTGATTTGACCCACAAAGGGCTCGAGGCCATACTTGATGTGCTTAAACCGGGTATGTTTGAGTATCAGCTTGAAGCGACCTTCTCCCACGCCATCAGAATGAATGGAGCCGATGGCAATTCCTTTCCGACGATTGCAGCATCAGGCAAAGATGCAGTCATTTTACACTATGTGGAAAATGATAAGGTATTAAATGATGGGGATTTAGTTTTACTTGATCTTGGAGCGCAGTTTAATGAATATGCTGCCGATATCACCAGAACATTTCCTGTGAATGGAAAATTCAGTGACCGTCAAAAGACAATTTACAACATCGTACTAAAAGCTCAAGAAGCTGTTATTGAGGCGATCAAACCCGGAACACCTTTTGAGGATTTGAACAAGATTTGCAAAAATACATTGACTGAGGAACTCATATCAATTGGATTGATTTCAAGTGAAAGTGAGCTTTCAAAGTATTATTACCATGGCGTCAGTCATCATTTGGGGCTGGATGTTCATGATTTGGGACTGAGAGAAACACAGCTCAAACCCGGTATGGTGATTACTGTCGAACCTGGCCTTTATATTGAGGAAGAGAACATTGGAATCAGGATTGAAGAAGACGTTTTAGTCACTGAAAATGGAAATGAAGTTCTGTCTAAGGACATACCAAAAACTGTAGAGGCTATTGAAGCAATAATGAAAAGGTGATCGAATGCATGAAAAAATGAAACTCTCAAAAGACCAGATGGACCAAGCTATTGATACGCTTAAAATGAAAAAGGTGGATATATCAAGTCAAGCTCAGCTCAGATCCTATTATGAGGCTTTTGATAGTGAAATTTCAGACACTTCACTCACCAATGTGCTTCTCTGGGCTTGTAAGTATAATTTCCATTTTTTTACGATGGATTCATTTGCATTCATAGTGAACATTGAAACCGATCGGTTGTATTTCTCAAGTCCAATCGGATCATTTGATGATGAGACTCTTGTTTGCGAAGTGACAAAAAACTTGAAAGATTTATTGAACTCATTTGGGATCCCACTGGTGATTAAGAAAGCTAGCTGTAAGTTCGTTAAAATCATTGATCACTCATCTTTGTTTGAAATGGAAGCTTTGGCAAATAGAGATGAATCCGATTATATTTATGATTATGAGCCTATGAAAACACTCGCTGGCAATAAGTATCACAAGAAAAAGAACCAAGTGAATAAATTCATCAAAACCGTAGAAAATTATAATTTTAGACCCTATGGGTCAGACGATTCTGAAACGGTCATGCAATTGATGGAAAAGTGGTGTCTGGATCATGGATGCGATAACGACATCAACCTGCAGTTTGAGTTTGGTGGTGTCATGCATTATCTGGAAAACTCCTCAGTGGATCATCTTTTGATGGGACTTTTGTTCGTTGATGACAAACTGCAAGGTTTTATACTCGGTGAAATCGTTTCAAAAAACATGCTACTGATTCACATTGAAAAGGCGAACGCTGACATTCCTGGTATATATCAAATGCTTGGCTATGAATTTTACAATATGGTCTCAAACGAATCTCTTTTATGGATCAACAGAGAGCAAGACCTTGGAATTGAAGGGCTTAGAAAATCAAAAATGTCCTATCATCCAGTCAGGTTTGTCGAAAAATTTGAATTAATTTTCAAATAGGGCTTGACAGACGCTCAAATGACGTCTATAATCGAGAACAATAACAAAAGACGATGACGAGAAGAGTAATCTGGTACAAAGTTATAGCGAGCCAATGACGGTGGAAGATTGGTACAGAGTTAAAGATGAAAAACATCTCCGAGTTGCTAACCGAAGCGAAAGTGAGTAGGATTAGACGTGTCTGGCACGTTACAGCCAGTAGATATCGACAATTAATTTGTCCGTATCGATTCAAGGTGGATCGTAAGATCAAACTGGGTGGTACCGCGGAGCATAAGCTTTCGTCCCTATTTTATATAGGGATGAGAGCTTTTTTTATTGCCATAAAAGGGGAGGCATTAGTATGAAACGTACACATTATTGTGGTCTGTTGACCAAAGATGAATTACAAAAGGAAGTCGTCATCATGGGATGGGTTCAAAGGAGACGTGATTTTGGAGGTGTCATTTTCATTGATCTTCGAGACCGTGAAGGCATCTGTCAAGTAGTGATTGACGCATCAAAGTTAAGTGCGCATGAGTTTACACTCGCCGAAAAACTTAGAAATGAATATGTCATCGCAATCAAAGGGATCGTAGAAAAAAGGAGCCCCGACACTATTAACCTCAGCTTACCAACAGGAGACATAGATGTCAGGGCAAATGCTATCACAATCTATTCTGAATCCAAAAACACACCATTTGGAATTGAAGAATCCATGAATGTCAGAGAAGACCTCAGGCTTAAATATAGATATTTGGATATGCGTAACCCAAGAGTGCTTGAAAATCTAAAGATGAGACAAAAGGTCACTCAAGCCATCAGGAACAGCCTTTTGCAAAAGGGATTTCTTGAGATGGAAACGCCAATTCTCACAAAAAGCACTCCCGAGGGTGCCAGAGATTTCTTGGTTCCAAGTCGTATCAAGAAAGAAAAATTCTATGCATTGCCCCAGTCTCCTCAAATATACAAGCAACTACTGATGGTGGGTGGCATTGACAAGTATTTCCAAGTAGCAAAATGTTTCAGGGATGAGGATCTCAGAGCAGACCGTCAACCTGAATTCACACAAGTCGATATGGAACTCTCTTTTGTGGACGAAGAGGATGTCATCACACTTCTTGAGCAGCTCTTCAAAGATTTGCTCAAGGAAACACAGCAGATCATAATCGACGAGTCCTTCAAGAGATTGACCTATAAAGAGGCCATGAGCCTCTATGGAACCGACAAACCCGACCTCAGATTTGAGATGCCAATTGTTGACCTCACCGAAATTGTCGCACAAAGTGAGTTTGGAATATTTACAAAAGCGATAGCAAGCGGAGCTGTAGTAAAGGCTTTAACTGTCAAAGGTGGAGATGAAATCACACGTTCGCAGATTGATTATCTCACGAAGAGAGCTTTTGAACATGGTGGAAGTGGTATGGCTTGGATCTCAATCGGAATGGATGGTCAACTTAAATCGGTGTTGACCAAGTATTTCACTGATGAACAAATGGATGAGCTTACAAGAACAGCGGATGCGCAAAATGGAGATCTTATAGTGTTCTGTGCCGAGCCGCTTGAAAAAGCACAATCCGTTTTAGGCAATTTGAGACTTGATATTGGCGATATGCTCGATTTGAGACCAAAGGACAAATTTACATTTGCGATAGTCACAGAATTCCCTCTATTCGAATTCGATCCTATAGCCAAA
>JAIOSU010000021.1 GCA_021107455.1 Clostridiales bacterium
ACGTGGGTCTCTAAGTTTTGAGCCCAATGTTGCCAATTGTTGCCGCATACCAATCGGCTCTCTGCCCCATTGAACTCTTTCGTTTGAAGTTCCAGTAGTCTTAACTGTTCTATATACAGGAGGAATAACATCCATGGCATCACCCATCAAAACAACATCTTGGTCGTTCTTGGCATATGCCGGTTCCACCTCATCAGAAGCTCCTCCAGGCTTTGGGATTACTGTCATGAAATCTTTTTTATAAAGCTCATACCAAAGCTTATGCAGACAAAATGGAGTTGGTAAATCGACGGTTATTGATTCTGACGAAACTCCTATTATTGGTTGATTTTCAATTGACTCTTTTTTTAACTTAATAAGCCAATCAGATATTGTTGCATAGTTTCTATCATCATTGAATGAACCAAAAGCAAATTTAGTTAACTCTTCAAAATTAAGAGCCCAAAATGGAATATGCAATTCTTGTTCTTTTTTCGTGGCGTCAGACCCTATTTTAAATACTGTGCTTTTATCACCTAACGCTTTTGCGTATTCACCATGTATATCTATAACAAGAATTCGTGCAGAAGGATAATTATCAGTATTAGATAAAGAATTTAACAACCCCGCTACAGTCGTAGATTTTCCACAGCCAGTTGTTCCCACAATGGCAGAATGACGAGTAACCAATTTGTTTATGTCAACATATGTTGGAATGCTTTCAGCACTGGCCAGATGTCCTATAGACACAAAGTCCGTAGGCTTGCCAGGGCCATAAATAGCTTTAAGATTTTTTTCTGTCACAATGTGGACTTTGTCTTCAATTGTAGGATGTTGAGATATCCCACGATGAAAAGCCCCGCCACGTCTCCCTTCGCCTATAAGTTGAACTTGGAGCCACCTATTACCATATGGTAACAACTCATCTTCTTTTGATGGAGCTGCACCAGCTCCAACCTGAGACACTAAGCCATATAAATCGACAAAACCTATTGGAATACGAACAAAACTACCTACCTGCCCCACACGATAGCATTCACCTGACACAAAGCTAACACCCGTTGCAGTCTCATCAGTCAATGCCACTGTAACTGTAGTGCCACAAACATCCTGAACTGTTCCGATAAGAGAAGGATCAGTTTGCATTTCCATCCTCCTCGTTGTTATGAGCGTAACCTATTTGATTAAGCAGGAATTTTCCCAGAACTTGAAAGTCACCAATCTTACAATTTATTGAAGCTTCAGTCTCGCCACTAGCTTCTTTTTTTTCTACACAATAATCATAGGGATATGTTATTTTGGATTCTTCTTTGTTCCATCTCACTTGTTGCCCACCAATAAAAGCTCCATTGTTTGCAATCAAACTGAGATTCGTAGTCTTTATTGCACAAGTAAGTGCTTCTGGGTATGTTTCAATATCTTCATATAACAATCCAAAACAAATAGCCCGAGGGTTTGCTGCCAACCGTTCCAATATGATCGCATTCAAATGCTTATCTACAAATGAATAACCGCATGTTATAAGGACGGCTTGTCCTACTCCCAGAAAATGCCCCAGCCGATCTTGCATGGCATAATAAGGCATTCGACGACTTTCTTCATATTTCAAGTGTGATGGGTAAATCATTCGTTTGTTTTCACTCGATTCAGAATGGCCCCTAAAGATTTTGCCATTAGAATTTTCCCACCAATTAATAGAACCATGCATTTTCCAAAGTTTGGCCCACCTCGGAGGAAGTTCTTCATTTTCAATGGAGTGTAAATCAAAGAAAGCGTTTCTGGAACCAATAAATCCGTCAAAAAAGGGGATGTTTTTAGATTCGAGTGCCGATTCTATTAGTAGATCATAATTAGGTGTAAAGATTTCAACGGGATTATTCCGTGGGATACCCCCAATCCACGACGCCAAATGATGATAAGAAGTTTCATTATCTGGCAATTCTTTGCTGACAGCGTCTTTTATTTCTTCACAAATATTTTTTTCAAGTTCTTCTAAGTTTTCTTTTGAAAAGTCATCAATATATCCTTCACCAACTACTTCAATTAAAAGTCGGACATGGCTTAGAATATCTTCAATCGTTGCCTTTTTGCCCTCAGGAGACTGAATCCGAACTAGTATTTTTCCAATGTCATTATCTACCAAAGTATCACAGATTGTCCTTGTTAATTCCCTAATATCTTGGATCAAGGATTTGGTTCCTCTGTCATCTGGAATACGAATAGAAACGGGGCATCCTGCGCCCAATAAAAATGCAATTCGACTTTTATCAGACGCTAATGCTTGTTGCAGAATTTCTATTTGACGATATGGGTTACGGACTTGTTCGTTCACTTTCAAACCCTCAAACAGTAAAATACAATTTTGCGTTTCACAAAGTTATAAAATAATGGGGGGGGTGTTTCCGCCCCCCCCCCACTCAATATCCATTACTACTTCAGCAGAAGCATTTTCTGAATCAGGGATTGTTTTCCGGTTCTCATGCGTGTGAAATATACTCCTGATGAGACAGAGATTCCGTGTTCATTCTTTCCTGACCAAACCACGCTATGACGTCCTGCTTCTACGCTATGGTCAACAAGTGTTTTCACCTTCTGACCACGTATATTGTATATCTCGATTACAACATGAGAATCAACTGGAAGAGAATAGTTTATTGTTGTTTCCGGATTGAATGGATTGGG
>JAIOSU010000231.1 GCA_021107455.1 Clostridiales bacterium
AAAAAAACGCCTTCAAGCAATTTTGCTTCGAAGGCGTTTAATTTTTAATTGTTATAGAATAAACTGTCAGATGAAAATTCAGGGTCACTTGTGACTTCAATACCAAGATTTCTAAACGTTTTCTCATTGTTTGAATTCAATATTGTTGTAGCATGTGCCTCACAATTTCTCAGTGCACCGAGTTTATCTAGTGCAACCTGCGCAATTGGATTGAATGCCGCACTTATGCTGAGGGCAATGAGTACTTCCTCACAATCCAGTGTTGGATTAGGTGATTTAAATTTATTTTTCTTCAAATTGAGGATTGGGTCAAGTATTGCCGGTGAAAGCAAGTGAATCTCATCGTCAATTTTTGACAGATGTTTGATCGCATTGATTACGGCAGCTGCAGTAGAGTCCATGACAGCACCGGTTTTTCCAGTGACAAAGGTTCCGTCTTCAAGCTCTATGGCAACAACCTGGGCATAGTTCTTTTCAGGATACTTTGTTTTCAGTTCCTCGGCGTAATCGCGTGCGGGTTTTACAACTGGTCTACTGGTCGATTTGAGTCCGAGTTCTTCCATGATGAGTTTTGAGCGATTGTATGTCTCAAGATCCAGGTGGCCTTTTTTATATTCACAACCTGTTTTGAAATATCGTCTTATGATTTCCTGTCTGGAAGCTTCTTGGATAACTTCATCATCAATTATGCCAAAAGCAATTCTATTGACACCCATATCTGTAGGGGATTGGTACATGGATTCCGTTCCTGTGATTCGTTCAATGATTCTTTTGAGAACCGGGAAGGTTTCGATATCCCTATTGTAATTGATAGCAACTTTGTTATAGGTCTCCAGATGGAACGGGTCGACCATGTTGACATCTTTTAAATCCACTGTTGCCGCTTCGTATGCGATATTGAGAGGGTGTTTTAGAGGCATGTTCCAAACCGGGAAAGTCTCAACTTTGGAATAACCGATATTTTTCCCTCTCTTATTCTCGTGATAGAGTTGACTTAAACATGTGGCTAATTTTCCACTTCCAGGACCCGGTGCGGTTACGACTACAATCGGTTTGGTGGTTTCGATATAAGGGTTTTTGCCATATCCTTCTTCACTGACGATTGTGTCGACATCCGATGGATAACCTTTAGTAGAGCGGTGCTTATAGACTTTGATGTTATTGTGTTCAAGTTTGTTGATAAACACTTTTGTGGCTGGTTGGTTGTCATATCGTGTGATTACAACGCTATTCACTTCTAGGTCATCATTTCTTAGATCATCTATAAGCTTCAATACGTCAATGTCATATGAGATTCCAAAATCATTTCTCATCTTGTTACGTTCTATATCGCCAGCATAGACACAAATGATCACTTCTAATTTGTCTCTGAGTTTGTGCAATAATTTAATTTTGGCATTTTCATCAAAGCCGGGAAGTACTCTTTTTGCATGCATATCAAAAAGTAGTTTGCCTCCGAACTCCAGATAAAGTTTGTCAAAGTTGTTCACACGTTCAAGTATAAATTTTGATTGTTCTTCAAGATACTTTTCAGGATCAAATCCTTTTTTCATTCTAGCCTCCAAGGGTGTTTCTTATACTTTATCATGAAACCACAACGGAGGAAAGTGAAAAAAAATTCATATGAGACTTAGATAATCCTCATACCCCTCAGCTATCATATCTTTCTCCGGAATAAAACGTACTGCGGCACTGTTGATACAGTATCTCATTCCGCCGAGCTCTTCAGGACCATCGTCAAAAACATGTCCTAGGTGACTATCACCTATCTGACTCCTGACTTCAATGCGCCTCATATTGAAGGAGATGTCCTCAATGAACCTTATGTGTTCTTTTTGGATGGGCTTTGAGAAGCTTGGCCATCCGCAAGAGGATTCAAATTTATCTTTTGAACTAAAAAGTGGTTCCCCTGTGACGATGTCGACGTAAAGCCCTTTTTCGAAAAAATTCCAATAGATATTGTCAAAAGGTCTTTCAGTGCCACTTTTTTGTGTCACATCGAATTGAACTTCACTGAGCGTATTTTTTATGATGTTTGATGGCGGTTTTTCAAAAAAAGTTTTTTTCATAGGATCCTCCTTGTTTTGGGTATATAGATGTTGAGACTTATACCCATTTTGGAGGCAAACATGGAAAGAAAATTTATTATTCTCAGCTCAATTCTAGTGACACTTGCGCTCTATTTGATTAATCAGGTTGTTGATCCGAATTATTTTGTGAAATCTGTAATCAAGATTGCCTTGTTTCTATCCATTCCTTATATCCATGTCAAATGGATCAAAAAGTCCACGTTAAGAGAAGTCTATGGAATAAGATTCAATGGGAAGAGGCATTTTTTTTATAGTGTGCTCACTGGAATGACTTCCTTTGCGACGATTGTGGTTGCATTTTTCCTGTTGAGGGAAGAATTGTCTCTGGATTCGATTGCAAGACAAGTCGCAGAGGGAAATATCATGACGCCTCAGTCAATAATTGCGGTTGGACTCTATATAATTTTGTTTAATTCATTGCTGGAGGAAATATTTTTTAGAGGATTCATATTTTTAAATCTCTATGAGTTGAAACACAAGAAAATGGCTTATTTATATTCCAGTATTTTATTTGGAATCTATCATATAGGTATTTTCAAATCGTGGTTTAACGATCAAATTATTGCCTTATCACTATTTGGACTTATCGGAATAGGACTGGTCTTTGGTAGACTTAACACACATAATCATAATATTCTCAACTCATGGATAGCCCATGCATTGGCGGATTTGGCCATAATGCTTATCGGACTTGGCATGTTTTGGAGTATTATAAATGCTTAATGACCATGTTTTGTGGTATGTATAATAAAGAAGACGACAAAAAAATCAGGAGGCAATTATGAGCAGGATGGCACTTATTTTACCTTATAGAAAGAAGATGGGAAATTATCAATTTTTATTGAAACGTGCATTGATCTTAAAATGGGATAAACACCCAGATGTATCTGGTATAGCAGCATATGGTCCGGAAATGGGTATTGAAGAGACTTTGGCTGAAATCATTGAAAGTGAAGCTGGTTACAAAGTGAATACAAATGAATTTAAGAATTTGGGACTTTGTGCGACGAGCAGGGATTCGGAAATGATCTGCCAGCTTTATGCTGTAGATATGCAATACAATAAGACCAGTGATCGTGATATTCCCGAAAAGATTATTGACGAGGAAGTGGAAGGCATGTTCTGGGGCGATGATGAGATTTTGCTTGAGAGTCTGGATTCACAGCTTATTGCGTGTTATGCCAAGGCTCAGTATTTGTTGCTATAATAAGAGTGCGAGCACTCTTATTATAACAACAACGCGTGTTTACAATTTTCCGCGAAGCGGAAATATTGGGCGACGTGGTGTTTCAATGTTTTGTGAAACGAAACATTGGGCGTAGGTATGGTTCTCGCGAAGCGAAACTATACTAGCCTTAAAACACAGGAGCCTATGTATCTATGTTCTACTAAGTAAGAAGGAAGCTTATCAGCGTCTCAGTTTATATTTCGAGATGTTCCTTAGAAAAGTCAATTGAAATTTGACTTTGACGTTTACTATAATTTATCAAATGATTACTATATCTTATCATTACAAGAGAGCAATCTCTTGTTTTTTTTACATAAAGGGAAGTTGGATATAAGGCTAGGGACCGATTATTGCAGAGCAGATAAAGTTGCTTTGAGGCTAGTATAGTTTTTTCCAAAAACATTTTGAAATGTCAGCATAGACGCTGATAAGTTTCCTTTGGAAACTTAAACACGCGATTTTTTGTTCCACAAAAAATTAAACACGCGTGTCTTAATCAAAAAAACAAGAGTGCAATAGCACGATAGCATTTGCTTTATAGTTTCACCGTATCACAATGAAATATGAGCTATGACGCTAAAAAGTTTCTTTCAGAAACTTAACTACGCGTGTCTTAATCATAAAACAAGAGTGCATAGCACTCTTGTTTTATGATTAAGACATATTTAATCCATTCTTAAGACACTCGAGCCCTTACTATGTTAGGATATGTATAGAGGAGGTGAATCAGGTGGATAGATTTTATCTTTACGTCGCAGTGCCTGCATCAATTATTCTAGTGATCCAGACGATCATGACATTCCTTGGGATGTCAGGCGACATCGATGTGGACTTTGACGGTGATGGAGATGTTGACATTGAAGGTGGCAGTAGTGTTACACTTTTCTCTGTCAGAAATTTGGTGGCATTTTTCACATTTTTCGGATGGAGTGGACTTTGGATGCTCGAAAGTGGATTTTCTCCACTTATTGTCGCTATTATATCGGTACTTATCGGTGCAATTTTTGTGGCAATCTCCATGGGACTATTCTATCTTGTCAGTAAATTGCAACGCAGTGGGAGCCTAAGAATTCAAAATACGATTGGTCTGGTGGGCGAAGTATACATACCCATACCTCCCAATAGAGAAAAATCCGGCAAAATAATGATATCGGTACAAGGGGCTTTAATGGAACTTGAAGCCTACACCGATGACATCGAAATTCTTAGGTCCGGAACTCAGGTGGAAGTCGTAGGAATCATCGGCACATCCAAACTTTTAGTAACAAAACACAAAATTTAAAGGGGGAAAAACATGTTGCCTAGTAACTTATCGGGATTGATGTTCACGTCATTGGCTGTATTATTTGTATTTGGTCTAGTGATCGCGCTGTTGTCCAGATACAAAAAATGTCCGTCTGACAAGATTCTTGTCAAATACGGTTTGGTCGGTTCTAATGAAGCGGGTATGAAGAGTGCCAAAAGTATCCATGGTGGAGCCACATTTATATGGCCAGTATTTCAAGCTTATGAATACCTTGATTTGACACCGATTTCAATTGAAGTCAATCTTCAGAATGCACTTTCTAAACAGAATATCCGTATTGATGTGCCTTCAAGATTTACAGTTGGAATCAGTACTGAACCTGATATCGTGCAGAATGCTGCGGAAAGATTATTGGGACTCAAACTTGGAGAAATCCAAGAGCTTGCTAAAGATATCATATTCGGTCAATTGCGTCTTGTTGTAGCGACAATGGATATCGAGGAAATCAATACCGACAGAGACAAGTTCTTAATGGAAGTTTCACACAATGTGGAATCGGAACTCCAAAAAATCGGTCTTAGACTAATCAACGTCAACATAACAGATATCAGCGATGAATCAGGTTATATCGACGCACTTGGAAAAGAAGCCGCATCAAAAGCAGTCAATGATGCGAAAATTTCAGTAGCTCAAAAAACTAGAGACGGTTCAATCGGTGAAGCTCAGGCTGTGATGGACCAGAGAGTTAAAGTTGCTGATGCCAATGCAACAGCTGTTGAAGGTGAGAACCAATCGAAAATCAAGATCGCGGAATCAGATGCGATCAGACGTGAAATGGAAGCTGTCGCAAACAAAAGAGCGGTGGCTGCTGAAAAAATTCAACATGCAAAAGCACTCGAAGAATCATATGTTGCTGAAAAAGCAGCTGAAATCGCTCGTGCTGAACTTGAGCAAGCGACTAAAGAAGCTGACCAAATCGTTCAATCCAAAATTGACAAGCAACGTATTGAAATTGCAGCAGAAGCTGAAGCAGAACGAATCAGACGTCATGCTAGAGGTGAAGCAGACGCGATTTTCTTGAAACTTGAAGCAGAGGCTCGTGGTATCAATGAGATGTTGATCAAACAAGCTGAAGGTTTCAAGGCAATAGTTGAAGCGGCTGGAACACCAGATGCTGCAATGAAACTCATGATTGTCGATAAATTACCTGAACTTGTTGAGAAACAAGTGGAAGCTATCAAGAATATCAAAATCGATAAGATCACTGTTTGGGATAGTTTGGGAAAAGATGATGGTAAAACCAGCACTGCCAAATTTGTTTCAGGCATGATGGGATCTGTTCCACCACTTAATGAACTCTTCAACATGGCGGGACTTGACATACCAGGTTATCTTGGAAAAAATCAAGCCACTGAAGTGGAAACAGTAGAAGACGCATTATAAAATAGAAAAAGAACATGTCTCCATATTTTCCGGAGACATGTTCTTTTTTATCTTCATATTTCATTTCGCAAGTTCGAGAAGACGGTCAAAACTGATTTGATCTCGATTGATTCGAGGAATGCCAAGAACTCTAGCTGGAATAAAATCTCCATGATGATCGGAGCCACAAGTGATGAACATATTGTTTCGTTTACAATAATTGCGATAATAAATGGTGTCTGATTCAAATCTAAAGTAGGGGCTATAGCATTCTATACCTGAGATTCCAAGATCCCTGAGCTCATCGAGTGTCTTAAAATTCAACAGTTGTCTTCTGTTATAGGCTGGCGGATGTGCAAGCACTACAGGATAACCTAGACTACTCAGTTTAGGCAATAGTTCTTCAAGTTGTGGAAAAATCAATTGTTCATCCATCTTACCTACTATATCAAAAAAATCATTGAGTGAATGGGTGACTTTCTTTTCGGACAGATAGTTTTCCGATTTCCATCCACCTCTACTGGGATTTCGCACATAAGCATCATAATCTGAGACACTCACTTCTGGAGTGAACTTACTGACATATTCAATAACTTTGCGATTGTGTGTTTCTCTTATTTGTTGGTTGATCGACAGAATTTTTCCGAGTTCCGGATCATCTGTCCTGATACCATAGGTCAGCAAATGAAATTCCTGCCCATGATACATTGCGGACACCTCAACTCCGGGAATAAATGAGATGTTCGCTTGATCTGCCAGTATGATCATCTCATCGATACTACTAATGGAATCATGATCGGTTATAGAAAAAAGTTCTATGTTTTTTTCCTGGATTACTTTGAGCAGTTCAGCCGGTTTTTGTGTGCCATCAGAAGCTGAGGTGTGCATGTGTAAATCTATGATAGGTCTCATAACGTTCTCCTTACAGTGGTTTCAAAATATTATAACATATTTTCAAAAAAAGGTTTGACAGAATATTGCCATCTATGTATAATTAAACACAAGTTAATATGAAAATGCATTTGAGAAAAAGAAAATACATTGAATTTGGTTCAGCGATATGAGGAATGGTGCGAGCTCATACAATTTGAAAATGTTGAGAACTTTTTCGAGCAGTTCACAAGAAATTAAGTAAGGTGAACCGGTTGTCCACCGTTATTTGGAATAGGTATCGACTTTGCAGTCCGTACTGATGAGAGAGCACAAATTTTGCTAAATTGGGTGGTACCGCGGAGGAAACTTCGTCCCAATGAATTGGATTTTGTGTGCTATGGAGTCCACGAGAGGGACTTTTTTTATTGCTAAAAATGCATAAAAACCCAAAATAATGAATAAATAGGAGAGTGTAAAATGAAAAAAGGATTATTGATGTTAATGGCGGTTATTTTAATTTTAGGCACGATGAGCGGTTGTTCAGCCGCAAGTGGTTCAACAGATGATGCAATGGCAAAAATAAAAGAAAATGGTGTTTTGGTTTTAGGCACTTCAGCGGATTACCCACCATATGAGTTTCATGTTGAAGTGGATGGTGTGGATACTATAGTTGGATTTGATATTGAAATCGCAAAAAAAATTGCTGAAGAAATTGGCGTTGATCTGGAAATTATTGATATGAAATTTGAAGGGTTGTTGCCGGCTCTCACTGCTGGGAAAATTGATTTGATCATAGCTGGTATGACTCCAACTGATGAACGTAAGCAAAGTGTTGATTTCTCAGATGTGTACTACAAAGAAAAACAAGCTGTGATTGTTCGAGCAGAAGATTTAGACACATTAAATAGTATGGACGGATATAATGGAAAGACCATTGGAGTCCAAAAATCAACTATTCAAGAAGAACTCGCAATTACAGAATTTGTAGATTCCTCAGTCAAGAGCCTGGATAAAATTCCTAATCTGATCTTGGAACTCAAAACAGGAAAAATCGATGCCATTGTATTGGTATCACCGGTAGCGAACTCATACGTGAAAGCAAACAGTGATCTTGCGGTGACAGAAATCGCATTTGATTCTGAAGATGGTTCGGCGATAGCTGTTAAACAAAATACTGGAGAGTTTCTTGACACAATCAATATTGTACTTGAAGATTTGATGACATCTGGCACACTGGATCAATTCATTACAGAGGCTGTTGAGTTAAGCGATTCTTTGAAATAGGGTGACGATATGAATTTCAGTTTTATAGAAAAGTATTATAAGTTCTTTTTAAATGGAACATATACCACTTTGATTTTATCTCTACTCACAGTAGTGTTTGGCGTTCTTGGGGGATTGATTTTATCCCTCATGAAAACGTCAGGCAACAAGATGCTGAAGGGAGCTGCAACAGCATATATAGAGTTTATCAGAGGGACTCCACTGCTCATACAGCTTTACATCGTTTATTATGGAGTTCAAGGTATACCGATGTTCACTGCTGGAATCATTGCCATGAGCATCAACAGCTCAGCCTATATAGCTGAAATAATCAGGGCTGGTATCGGTGCTGTGGACAAAGGACAGATGGAAGCGGCAAGATCGCTTGGGATGCCGGTTGGTCTAACCTACAAGGAAATCATTATCCCTCAGGCCCTTAAGAATATACTGCCTGCACTTGGCAACGAATTCATTGTACTCATCAAGGAGTCTGCGATCGTATCGGTAATCGGGATCCATGATCTGATGTACAACACAGATACTATCAGGGGAATCACCTATATCGCTTTTGAACCATTGATTGTAGCGGCATTTATATATTTTGTTTTGACATTTACGTTATCTAAAGGAATGGGTTCAATTGAAAGGAGAATGAAAGTCAGTGATTAAAGTCAATAATTTGATCAAACGATTTGGAAAGCTTGAAGTGCTCAAAGGCATCTCACACGAAATCAAACAAGGCGAAGTGGTGGTGATCATTGGACCAAGCGGATCAGGCAAGAGTACATTCCTGAGATGCCTGAATATGCTAGAGCATCCTTGCAGTGGAGAAATCAACTTTGAAGGTGTCCTTTTGACTTCCGCAAAAACCAAAATAGATCTACATCGTCAAAAGATCGGAATGGTATTTCAACAATTCAATTTGTTTCCACATAAAACAGTTCTCGATAATATAATCCTTGGGCCGATTAAACTCAAAAACATGCCTAAAGAGGAAGCCATCAAACTTGGAGAAAAACTTTTGAGCCGGGTTGGGCTTATGGACAAGAGGGATGCATATCCCAATCAACTGTCCGGAGGGCAAAAGCAGAGGATTGCTATTTTAAGAGCTCTCGCCATGAGTCCTGATGTCATGTTGTTTGATGAACCGACATCGGCACTTGATCCTGAAATGGTAGGGGAAGTCCTCGAAATGATGAAGGACTTGGCCAAAGAAGGTATGACGATGATCGTGGTCACACATGAAATGGGTTTTGCAAAAGAAGTGGCAGACCGCATATTGTTCATGGATGAAGGTAAAATTGTTGAGATTGGTGGCCCGGAGCAACTATTTGGATCACCTAAAGAAGAAAGGACAAAATTGTTTTTATCCAAGGTTTTGGCATGATGGAAAAGCGTGATATAATATTCAGAGAAGAGAAAGATTGGAGAATATTATGGAACTCAAGGTTTGGATTGATGCTGATGGATGCCCTGTAGTTAAGCAGACCATCAAGGTTTGCAAACAAAAGGGCATCCCGGTCATCGCCGTGAAGAATCATGCTGTACAGCTTGAGGATGATTATGCAGAGATCATCACTGTAGACATCAGTGGTGATGCGGTGGATTATTATATTGTCAATCACATGGCCTATGGAGATTTGGTCATAACACAGGATAATGGACTAGCTGCAATGGTTTTGTCCAAAAAAGGGTATTGTATGAACCAAAACGGGAAAATCATCGATAATGACAATATTGATTTCTTCCTCGACAACAGGCATGTCAGTCGTGTGATGCGCATGCAAAAAAAGAAATCCACAACCTTCAAAAAGAGAACGCAGGATGACAATGTTTCTTTTGAAAAAGCGCTCGTGACATTCTTAGGCGAACAGGAGGAATCTAATCATGAATAAAGCTGTCCGGTACCTTGGAAAGACAGTGCCTATTATGATCACTATTGATGAAACTGTTAAAACACCTGTCCTCAATTATAAAGAAGACCATTTTGAACTCACTATGGAAGCATCCAAAGATGAGCTGATAGAAAAAGCTGTAAAAAGTTATTATCAGAAGTTTGTAAAAAAGACAGTCAATGAAATGATAGCCAAATATCAACCTCTATTTAAGGTCAAACCGAGAAAAATCACAATTGAAACAAGTCTGACCAAATGGGGAACATGCAACAGCAATAGGGACCTGATGTTCAATTGGCAACTTGCAACGGTTCCACTTGAAGTCATAGAGTATATTGTGGTGCATGAGATGTGTCACATGGATCATATGAATCATGATAGGTCATTTTGGAGATTGGTTGGTAAGTTAGTACCAGATTACAAAGTTCGTGAGGCTTGGCTAAAAGGAGATATATAGGTGAACACAATTGAATTCGAATGCATAAGGAGCAATAGGAAATCCATAGGGATTCAAATCAACAGCGACGGAAAAATTGTGGTAAGAGCTCCAAAACATGTCTCGGACAAGTTAATTAGAGAGTGCGTGAAGGCTCGTGAAGAATGGATTTCAAAAAAACAGGCAATAATTAAGGAACGTATGAATAATAATCCTCCGATCAAGTACGTCGAGGGGGAATTTTTTATGTTTTTGGGAAATAAATTCCGATTAATGTTTAGGACGGATGAAACTCATAAAAAATGTAAAATATATTTGGAAGATGGCAATCTCATTTATGAGAATGGAGTGAGAACAAGTGAAGCGATCCAAAGTCAATTGGAGCGGTGGTACCGAGATGCCGCTCAAAAAGTGGTTGAAGATCGGATCCAATTTTATTTGAAATATTATGATGTGGAACCAGCACTTATAAAAGTGAAAACCCAAAAGAAGAGATGGGGGAGCTGTTCATCAAAAAAACATTTGCTCTTCAACTGGAGTTTGATCAAGGCCCCCATAGAAGTACTTGATTATATTGTCATTCATGAGATGAGCCACATGGTTCATATGAATCACTCAAATAAATTTTGGGGTTTGGTCGGGACAATTATGCCTAATTATAAAATTCATGCAGAATGGCTCAAGAAAAATGGTCATACCATCAACAAATGTTAAATGTTTGTTAATAAATTTTAAAATTTATATACCAAACAGACTAACTTGCCATTAAATGTAAATAAATATTGTCAAATCCATACAATTTCTACGGTTTATGTCAACCGTAGAAATTTTTTTATGTATAAAATTTATTTTTGCTAAAAAAGGATTTTCGGAATATTCAGAGAATTACTCCTGTGAAGATTCAGATTTATGTCTTACATAGATTGTGAATTTCTTACGAATTTTAAGGGGGACTAAAAATGAAGAGAATTTTGGCGGTTTTATTGACGGTTATGATGCTTGTTTCATTAGTGGGCTGCGGCAGCAAAGAAGAAGTTGCTATGGACCTCGGAACGAAAGGCGTCGAACTTGGTTTCAAAGTTGGCGTTGTAACTGGTACGGTATCTCAAGGCGAAGAAGAATATCGTGCTGCAGAAGCTGTGAAATTGATGTATGGCGATCAAGTCATTCTTCAAACTTATCCTGACAAGTTCATGGATGAGCAAGAAACAACGATTTCAAATATCCTCAGTATCGCAAATGATCCTGAAGTTAAAGCAATTGTAATCTGTCAAGCAGTTCCAGGAACTTCAGCTGCCATCGACAAAGTAAGAGAAATCAGAGATGATATCCTTATAGTTGCTGCAGTTCCGGGTGAAGCACCTGACACGATTTCCCCTAAAGCTGATGTTGTGCTTCAAGGCGATGAACTCGGAATGGGTGTATCTATTGTAGCTCAAGCAGCAGAAATGGGTGCAACAACATTTGTTCATTATTCTTTCCCAAGACATATGTCATATCCACTTCTTGCCGCAAGAAGAGACATCTTTAAAGCAGAATGTGAAGCAAGAGGCATGACATTTGTTGACGCAACTGCACCAGATCCAACAGGAGATGCAGGTGTACCTGGAGCTCAACAGTTTATCCTCGAAGATGTTCCTAGAAAAGTTGAAGAATATGGTGTGAATACAAACTTCTTCTCGACAAACTGTTC
>JAIOSU010000248.1 GCA_021107455.1 Clostridiales bacterium
ATGCCGCATCAACTTCTTGAGGCTTTACACTGTTTTCTTGGGCTGGTTGAGCAGTCTCGGGAGCTCTGTTGACTTCGATACCAATTGCTATCGCTTGACTGAAGCCATACGCAAAAAGAGAGATGCCCAGTATGAAGATTATACTTGTGATGTACCAGATCCATTTTTTCATAATCCGCACCCTCCTATGCCAGAATATCTTTTTGTGTGAACACCAAGAACGCTATACCAATGGCTCCAAATGACCATCCCAGTAATACCAGTGTTGAAAAGGTCATGCTGAGTCCCTCGACAATTTGGAAACTCCCAGAAATATATGAGGTCAGATTGAGGTTGACTGTAAAAAGATATCGCGTCAACTTCCAGTCCGAAATGAAGAAGCTGAGAAAACTGCCTCCAATCAGTGTGGACATCATGATTCCTATAGAGGCTGACGTACTCCTTACGAGTACCGAAACCATCAAAGAAAGTGAACCGATGACAAAGGCTACGAAATAGCCGATAGCGTAGGTCATCATCAGATACTGCCACTGGGGTATCGTTCTGACAGCCGAAGTATCCAGCTGCCCCTCAAACACTCTGAACCCTGTGATCACAGGTTCGTTGAATCCTGAGTATCCGAACACCACCATTGCGATTGCAAAAGAAAAAAGCGCCATCATAAAAATGACGAACATTTCAAGCATGGATAATGCTAAAAGTTTTGCCATGAGTATTTTCCATCGTTTGACCGGTCTTGTCAGTATGAGTTTCACTGTCCCTGAATTGACCTCGCCGGATACCATGTCCCCTGCGAGCAAAATGATCAAGAGAGGAAGGAACAGAAAAATGGATTGTTCTATGAACTGTCCCATAAACCTGGCAGCGGTGGAACCAATCGGACTCACGTCATTGTCGAGGTAGAACCTGAGTTGTTCGGCTCGGACCTGAATGGAGGCTTTCCCCTCATCTGGAATATAGGGATTGTCGAGTCGTCGTTCCAGATCCTGGAGCTGCTGACCGATAATATTTTTCCAGTCTTCAGCGTTTTCTATGCCAAGCTGTTCCGCTACACGGTCCTGAGTTCTTGTGAGTGTATAGTGTTCACCGTATGCAAATAGCGCAATGAGCACCAGAAGGATTCCTGCGATAACGTGTATCCTTTTTTTGTAGAATGTTTTCAAGATTTCATTTTCGATGAGTTTAACCAATGGTTTCACCTCCTGTGAGTTCCATGAAAAGGTCCTCCAGGGATTTTTGTTGTCTCGAAACATATTTTATTCCAATGTCTGAAGACATCATGGCACTGTTGATTTCCATGATCCTGAAATCATCTGTAAAAGCACTGAGGGTCTCCTCAGTGTCCTTTACAGCTTCAACACCAAAATCATCGGCGAGCAATTTTATAGCTTTTGCTACATTGGTGACATTCCAAGTGATTTTTTGGCCCGCTGAGAGCGCTTCGACTTTGGAAGTCTTGATGATCCTGCCATGAAGGATAATGGCGACTTCATCACAAATCATCTGGATTTCTGACAATAGATGGCTTGAGACAAAAATGGTCATGCCTTGCTCTTTCGAGAGCGATTTGACGAGACTCCTGAACTCTTTGATTCCAGCGGGATCAAGTCCATTGGTGGGCTCATCGAGTATGAGAAGCTCAGGCTTCTTCATGAGCGCTTGTGCGATACCAAGCCGCTGTTTCATGCCGAGTGAGTAGGTTCCGACTTTGTCGTGGATCCTATGGCTGAGACCGACGAGTTCCACGACTTCATCGATGCGAGAGGCGCTAATATCCGGTTCCATTTTTCTAAGGAGTTCCAGATTGTCGCTGCCTGAAAGGTATTCATAAAGCTCGGGATTTTCAATGATGCAACCGACGTTTGACATTGCACGTACGAAGTCTTTTCTAGTGTTGTGCCCACAAATCTCCACAGTGCCTGATGTGGGTCTGATGAGTCCGACAATCATCCGAAGTGTCATGGTTTTGCCTGCTCCGTTTGGCCCTAGGAAGCCATAGATTTGTCCCTTTTTCACCTCAAACGAGATGTCATTTATAATAGGTCTGCCTTTTATTTTTTTAGAGACGTTTTTCAGTGATAGCACTGTATCCGTATTCATATCAAGATCCTTTCTATCGGGATTTATGGTGGTATTATACCCATTTCAATGGAATTCTGACACGTAATCAGTAACTATTATCAATTGCATGACTTTCTATTTTTATGTTGATTCTAAAATCTAAATAATGGGTAATATATGACATGAGACTCTAATTATCCTAATTGATTTGAATTTTATCAAAGGAGGGTGTTATGAACATTAGTAGAACCATCGCCATTTCGACAATTGTTCAAGGTTATCCCGAGACCATGAATGTTTTTTCAAAATTCGGTGTGCAAATTGGTGGCGAGGAAGAAAATATGGACAAGACCCTGGAGGAACTGTGCCTTGAACACGCACTGGACTTCGAGGAGGTTGTCACTGAACTGTATAAAACCACTGATTGAGGCTAACATTTAAAAAGGCGTGGAACAGAGTAAAATCTGTACCACGCCTTTATTTGGTTTATAAACGCGCTAACGTTTAAGCCACCTCTTTATTTTCAATACAATCAACCTCCTTTCATAGAAGTATTAACCGGTTAAGTTCATTTTGCCATACGAAACGCCATTGGTCCAGCTAAAGCATTTTTTTAATTATTTTTTAGCATAGACGATTTTCTTGATGGCGGCCTCGCTCAGATTATAGAGCTCAGCCAGTTCGGTGATGGTACTGGAATCGCGAAATGCATCAGTTATGGCTGCATTCCTCGCATCAAGTTCCTCCCGAAGTCCCGTTTGCTGTCCCCAACCCGCTCTACTGGAGGATTTCGGCACATAAATCATCGTACCTTCAGTATACTTTTGAATTTCCTCGAGTAGGTGAGTTGGCAAAATTTCTGCTGCATTTTTGTAATTCAAGAGCATTTGCCTCCTTCAAAATTGTAAGTGTATACAATTGCTCACCTCCTTTTTGTATTTTCAACTGGTCGTTTGACTGACCACTTTGAATTAAACTAAGATTAAACCTATTTGTGATTTTTGTCAATTCCCTCTGGTTCTTCAACACTCAGTGCCCACAGATATAGCGAAGCTACTGTACCGTGCGGAGTATAACGTTTTCTGTAAGATTCGAAATCTGATTTTGAGAGGGTATCCAGACCATATAGATTCATCATGCCTCTCCTTATAGCCAAATCACCGTAGCTGACGACATCCGGTCTGCAAAGTGAATGAATGAGCAGCATTTCCACTGTCCATATACCTATGCCACTTAGCGCTGAAAGCTTCTTGATTACTTCCTCGTCAGTCAATTGATGTAGCGCATGAAAATCAACTTCTCCGGTGAGTACAGCCTCAGCGATGCCTTTGATATAACCGGCCTTTCTGAAAGTCATTCCACACTTTTGAATATCATCCTCACTCAGGTTTCCAATACTCTCAGGAGTGATTACACTCACCAGTTCAGTCAACCTTGCATAGACTGTCTCAGCTGCTTTTATGGAAACCTGCTGTGCGACAATACTGGAAATGAGTGCCACAAAGGGATCATGAATCACATTTCGTTCGATTTTACCGATGCGATCAATGGCCTCAGCCAGTTTTTGATCTTTTGATTTAAGATAGGCGATTTCCACTTCGCCGTATTCATATATGGGCATTTATTCCGCCTTTTCAAGCTCAAGAAGCATTTTCTTTACTGCAAGTCCACCACGATATCCAGTCAATGCGCCATCTGCACCGATAACTCTGTGACATGGTATGAAAATCGGAATCGGATTTTTGTTGTTGGCAAGTCCTACTGCACGATAAGCTTTTTCATTGTCAATTTTCTCAGCAATATCCCGATAGCTAGATGTCTCGCCGTATGGAATTTCCGTGAGGCATTGCCACACTTGCTTCATGAACGGTGTCCCCGCGGCATCAAGTGGCAAATCAAAAGTTTTGAGTTCCCCTGCCAGATATTTATTCATTTGATCCGCAGCCTCTTTAAGCAGTGGTGTTTCTGAAATTTGAGCATTTTTTGGAATGTCATCTTTCTTGAAGAACACGTTGGTGATTTTTCCATTGTTCTCTGCGATACCGATCTTTCCAATTGTTGTATCATAAAAAAATACTGTCATTTTATTCATCCTTTCCTTGCTGGTTCAAATACTCTTCCAGTGCGTCAAAATCCTTGAATGTCCTAATCGTCACACCACCGTTTTCGAGCATTGCGACAAAAGCTTTCTGATGTTGATCAGCTACTTCTAAAAATCTCTCAATATCATTTGTGTCAAAGGCACCGACCAGATCCGGCAACTGGCTGGAGGAAATGCCCGTACCTGTGAGCACATCATCAATCTCGTTTGCAATCTCATTCGCGGCATAAAATGCAGTGACGTAGTCTCCCGTTTCACAGCCGTGATGGATCTTGTTATAGAAGTTGATGAGTTCTTCATAAAACCCTTGAAGTTGATCTTTGAAATCCACTGGTTCGATTTGCTTGGCTTCTTCACTTGAAAGAAGTTCTTCCATGACAAGAACCAAATGACGGGATGCGCTTTTTATGGCATCAAGCTCTTTACTTTCAAAGATCACATCGTAGTGTCGTTCAAAGTCTTTTGGAACAAGCGGCATTGCTAGAATCTCTTTTTTGAGTTTGCCTCTTCCCCTTTTTACAGTTTCCTTGTTGAGAAGTGCAAGAGCATACGTCAATGAAAAGATGACATTTAGCCCATGTCTTCTCACTGAGGTCAAATCTGTAGCATCCTCCAGTTTGAAATAACTTTTGTAGACTAGGTCAAAGACCTTTCTGGACTTTTGGGTGAATTTTTTATGATCGCTCACATCCAGAGCCTTTGCCTTTAGAGCATTAAATCTCTCAAGATGGGCCTCTGACCCATGATATATGACTTGACCTTCCGTGATGATCGAGGTCACTCTTTCATCATGATTTGCCATGCGCTCTATGCGCTCCCAAGAAATCGGCCAAAAGTCAAAACCGATGCCATCGATAACAAATGTCAGTCCAAGTTCATAGCCTTTTGGCGAGTTGATTACAAAATACATATCCAGGTCGGATCTGCTGTGAGTTTCATTATAAATATGCGAACCCATGACGACTACTACTGCAACTTCTTCTTTATATTCTCTTTTGATTTTTTCTATAAGTAGATCTGCTGCTCTCATCAGTTCCATAAGCTTATTCTCCTATGTGATTAATTTTGTGATTTCAGCTCAATATCAGGTACGATCGGATCGGGATAAGAGAATGGTTTCTTCAGATTGATGCCACCATCTATCACTCCGTCAGCAAAATCAAACGGAATAGTGACCATGATGTCAAGAGTCTCTCCATCTTCTGTAATTTGACCTTTCAGTGTCCCATCCACGATGATGTAATCTGAATTGATGCCAAGTTTCTCACCTATTGAGTTTCTGTTTTTTCGTATGGTGCCGTTTTCAAATTTCGCGCCTCCCACTGATCCATTGACAGTTCCGTCAGCGTTAATATTCAGTTCGATGGAAGCGTTAGTCTTATCGTCTAATGTGCTTTCTCCTGTCCATTTTCCTTGAAGTTCTGCCTGAAATTCCGAATCGAATGTCAATGTTCCTAAGAGGTAGATGCCCGCCAAGATCATGATGACCGTGATGACGATTGAGATGATTTTACTCATATTTTTAAATTTCCTTTCTGATGCTTTTAT
>JAIOSU010000119.1 GCA_021107455.1 Clostridiales bacterium
ACAAGAATTCCAATCGGATTTACTCCCGAAGAATTAGGAGACGTAGGATACCTTATTGAACCTGAATTGGAACCAGAAGAAACGGATTGTTTTATAATTAGCTACTTACAATCACCAATTACTAAAGATACTCCAAATGTATATGTTGTATGTATTTCTGCTGTACTTAGTGATGGATCAGATCTTGATATTGCAACACGTCCACTTATGTATACATGGACGGCCTCTGAAAAAGTTAATCCAGAAGAGCCTACCCAGTTGAATAGATTTGTGCATGCCCCAGAGACATATGAAAATCAAACTATTACTGTGGAGATTCGAGATGCTAATGGAGCTTTCTTACGTAGACTTCAAATTCAGCAAACAGTCAAACGGCCGAACCAACTATTATGGTATCTTCATAAACTTACAGAAGACATGGATCAGTCAATTCTTGATAGTATCGTCAAGAATCTTCCTTTTGGTCCTTCACTATTATATTTACTTGACCGCAAACCTATACTTGGTGATCCCGATACGATGGCTATTATGCTTAACGATCTTTCTGGTCTTATTGATTCTGTCTTTGATTCAGTTGAAAGTACCAAAAAGGTTCCTAAATCTCTTTTAACTGCAATAATCTATTCAAGCGTTATGGAAAGGGTTAAAATAAACGAATACTCTCCTGAAATATTTGAAAATGTTAGTCCATTTAAGTACAACAAAATTGTTCAAGGTGAAATAAATAATTCAACATGGTGGGTTGGCCTATGCAATACACCTCTATTAACGACCGCAATGTTTACTGGAAATGAAGGGATTGATAGTGATTCAACATATATCCCTTGGCACAATGTATCTGGGCTATTACTGATTGATGATATAATCGAAGATTTAGCTGAACTTTTCGGACCAGGACCAGTAGATGATTTTCAAGAACTTGATGAAGATATTCGTAAAAACCTCCTAGAAATACTATTATTCCCTAAATTAAGTATAAAAATATGCTATCAACTCCTTTGTTGCCTAAAAGATCGTCGTTTCAAAGAAATGGATTCTTCGGACTTTATTGCTAGTGATGATTCTGTTGGAGATATCATTATGGAATATTATTACGGACCCGTTGAAATTAATCAACCTGTACATGGACCTGACATTTTATCTGGTGGAATTGGTTATAACACATTTAAACTGATAATATCAACTCCATATATTGATTTAATATCCTCTTATGGGCTAGGAGCACGAACCATAGATGCTTTTGTTGGAAGTGATGGAACAATTCAAAGCATTGAAGATAAATATCATCGTAATTTTCTTTGGCCTATTACTGAAAGTATTAATCCAACTTGGAATGAAGAACATTTTGGTTGGACTCCTAATATTGATAGCACTATTCGTGAAGCTATGAAAAATGAATTGATAATTATCGATGCTGGATACTGGGGGCATTATAATTTAGACCCTCAAAGGGACTTTGCATTGGTAGAGGGACATTATACATGGCTTTGTCGACTTATGCCGGTGGGGACACCAGGACTACTCAACGAAACCAAATGGTATTTAAGATATTGCCCCATAGCATTGAGTCTTGTAGAAATGCTATACAATGATTGGGGATATTACATTGAAATAGTGAGCCACGCTGAAATAAAAAATGCTCCGGAAGACGTTCAACCATCAACAAATGTCCTTACTGTAATATTCCCAGACCTGCACCTGCCAGAGAAATGGCCAGATTTACCTCCAAATGATCAGGATAATAAATACTATCACCCCGATCCCGTGGCTCGTGCAGAACTACGCAAACAGTTACTTTTATCTCAACATTTTAATTTCACACCAGGAGATGCAGACTTTTTAAGCTCTGCTCCATTAGAAAGATTAAAACAGCTTTCGATTCAAAACTATTTAAAGGATTTTCATCAATATCGAACTGTTAATAATGAATTAAAAGATTCTGTTGTAGCAATAAATAATTTTACAGTAGGAAGTTCACAGTTTACTGCTAGACAATTCGAAACGGAACGAATTCTTGTTGATAGAAAACTTAGAACATATTCCAGTTGGTTTTATCCTTTGTTAAATTATAGTAATGATTCATATCAAATTTTAGAAGGATATATAGACCAAAATATTGAAGATAATCTAAATGGGGATGCTACACCTGCAATTGATTTGGCTAGTATGCTTTCAGTGATTAAAGAATTATTACAACATAATAATGCAGTTAACGTTGTACAGGTTGGTGATTTATATGAGATGTGGCTAAACCAAGAATGGTTATATTTACCTTTTTCTTATGATGGTGAGCCAAACAGCGAAGATTTATTGAATGCAATAAAGTTATTTGCCATTCATTTTGGAACATTATCTTTCGATTGGTGCCAATACAGATTGAATGAAAAATGGAAAAACTGGTACAATTCTTTACAGCCTAATGCCTCTGAAAAGTCAAATACTCTAGATGATATTGATCATGATATACCAGAACCCTATATTTTCCATGGATGGCCAATAAATTCTGCAATTCGACGATACAAGACTGGAAATTCTATTGATTTCGAAGTAAACAATGCTGATGCTGAACGTGCTAAAGAAATTGTTCAATCTCGTGTTCAGTCTATTAAAAATTTTTGTTTACCTAAACCTTCTGGAGGTTTAGATTCAACTAGAGAA
>JAIOSU010000318.1 GCA_021107455.1 Clostridiales bacterium
AATATCTACGAAATCTGCTTGATCGGTGATAGTAGGGAAGTCGTGCAGAACGTTTGCATAATAGAAATCAGTGGAAAATGATTTATCATTGGTGCCTAAATCAAATGGCATCGTTGCTGTTGGAATGATGGTCTCGTCGCCTCCCAGGATGACATATTTCAAATCGGGATAGGTTGGGTTTAGTCCTTCAATACCATCCTCAAGCCATTCTCGTATTGATAATGAATCGGAGCCTGTTGTGGTAGTAGTTACAACAAAGGTTCTTACTCCTTCCCTGCATTTTATCTCCGCGAAATCTTCAAATTTACTTTGAAGGGTGGAATTTGTGATAATAACCATATCATAACCGTATGTAACTGTTTGTTGCCTTGGCCGGAACAACGGCATAGGGGCTCTGTTATTCAGTACTTCACTCAGATATGGGTCGTTTTCAAGGTATTCACCAATTTCTTCAAAAGAAACCGGTTGTTCGTCCGAGTAGAGAGAGCAAACCAGTACAGACACGAGTATTGCTATTGTATATATTGTACTTTTCATTATCCACTCCTTATTTAATCAATGCCATTTTTCTGGTTTCAATTAATTGGTTATCATTGATCAATCGATAGAAATATATGCCAGAACTTACTGGGAGTCCGTTTTCATCGTTCCCATTCCAGATTATTTCGTTTTCACCAACCATTCCATCCAGCTGGATACTTTTGATATGCTGTCCCCTGATATTGTAAATATCAATTTGGGGATTTGCAATTCTACCTGTCAGATTATATGAGATTGTAGTTGTAGGATTAAAAGGATTTGGATGGTTTGATATTAGATGATCATAATAATAAGGTTCTATGAGTTCATCATCAACTGCTGTTGCAGCTTCAAACATAGTAAACGCCCAATCTATTCCACCTCTTTGTATTTTTGGGGTAATATGTATGTTACCATTGATGCCAGGAAGCAGATTATGATCTGCTGCATTAAAATACCCCTCAACAGTTTCGATCCAGACACAATCGTATCTTTCAAAAACTTGATTTTTGCCCCATACCTTGTGGTACCGATATTCATAGCAATATTCAACAAGACCATCACATCGAAGCTTGGTAATTTCCCATGGGGCAATTTCGTTGCTACCATTTGAGTCAACCCATTCAATCATATTCCACCATACATATACAATATCTTCATGATAATTTGACAATTGCAACGCCGTAACACGAATCTCGTCTCTTAAGGCGTCGGTATTTACTAGAGGGTGAAAACGAGCACCTATATATTGTTCATTGTTTAGAAAAATGGCCCATGTTGAATATTCAACATTAAAACCATCACCGGGCATATTAAAACACATTCCGCCCTGATCATGTAGAGCAGCATGTTCAAAATCAAAAGGTGGGTCAGGCAGTGCCATTTCTCTATATACAGCTTCCATATAACCCGGATAGGCATTAATAGTGGCAAAGCAAACGACAAGCAAGATTGACCATATTATCTTTTTCATTTCTCACCTCTAAATCGTTCCGCTTGGGCTCTTCTATACATAGCTCTTTCCCGATCGTCATTGTGTATTTCCTGATTATCTCGTAGATATTCCAAAGTCAGATCACGCTCGCTTTGAACATCAGTATTACTTGTTTCAGGCTTAAGTGCCTCAATTACATCCATTTCCATATGTAAATCTCCAATCCGTACTGCCTGAAGTCCGCATATCAAATATTCATCGCTTTGCTCAGATGTAAGCATCCCTTCTACTGCTGTATGAGAACCCCGCAGCATCGTTATAACTCTCACTCTACTAAACGACGAGCTAGGGTCATTGTAGTAATCAAACCTTTCCAAGATATTCATAAATGCAATAACGGCTTCTGCTGTATTCATTCTACCAAGAGTTTCTAGAATCTGCATGTATACTAGTTCGGATTCAGTCTCCTGGGCAATAAATACCAGTTCATCAATATAATCAACATCAAAATCAGGGATCAGGTTCCGAATTGCGCAACTCAGGGTTCTTTCATCGTACTCATGTGGATTTGTCAGGATTGGAGCGACATATCCTTCAAGGGCGGGATTGTTTGTTCGTCTCATTTTCGTCAAAATAGGTCTTCTAAGAGCCGGATCATCTATTTGATCATAAAGATCTGATAAAACCTGTTGAGAAGCGGAGTCATTCACATCCATAAAACTGACTGCATAACTTCTCACACTTACACTTGTTTCCCTTTGAAAAGCAACTTCGGCCAAGACCTCCTGGTATCTGCTGTAGTTTGGACCTTCAATACTTATCCAATGTGACGCAGTATCGATTAAATAATTTCTGAAAGTTGGATGATAGTTTTCATTACTAATCCATTGCAGTATGGCATTATCATAATTCTGCTTATTCTTTATGGCATTCAGATATGGCACCAAACCTAATCCGGTAGTTCCAAAATTGCCAGGGTCAAATAAAACAAGCTCATAGGCGAATTCAAAAATCTCAACTGTGGTCATGGTCTCAAGAATATCATTATTCTGTTTGTAACGATTTGTATGATATTGAGCGTTAATTCTTTCAAAATCCAATTGTGGTATTTCCGAATCGTCTTGCTGTGCAAACAGCAATGATGTAGTAAGAATCAATAGTACGAGTGCAATTATTCCAGGT
>JAIOSU010000018.1 GCA_021107455.1 Clostridiales bacterium
TTACAGACCAATCATTTACAAGTTATCTCACTGAGAATTACAATACACATCTTGGACAAATTGAATCTGATTCAAGGGCGGCGCTTAGTAGTGAAAATTATTCCGTCAGGCAACTTAGGCTCGATTTTGAGACGCATTTGCAGGAACCAATCACGACGATTCGATTATTTGACTCGAAAGGGAATCTCCTTGTCAGCGTCATGGATCCAAACAGCAACAATGTGATACCATCGAATCGGATGATGGGAAGCAGAATGATGGACTATATGATGGGTACTGATGGTGAAGAAACAGATATCATAAAAATTGAAGATGAGGGTCAGACAGTAGGGTACCTTGAAGTGGTCAGATATTCATCAGTTGAGAATACTGTCACTGGAAGACTATTCAAGCTGAATTTATGGCGCAATAGCCTTATTGCAATAGGTATAGTGATTACTCTTGCAATACTTCTAGGATTTTTTGTCAGTAAAAAAACATCAAAAGCTCTGATTCATACTGCAAGTCAAGCCCAGAATCTCGACTTGAATGAGACAGTGGAAGTGAAGATCTCAAAAATCGCTGAAATAAGAACCATCCAAGAAAGACTTTTAGAGCTTGAAAGACGATTGAAACTTAAGCAACTGGGAAGAAAACAGGTCATGGATGAAATTGTTCACCAAGTGAGAACTCCGATGACCATACTCAAGAACCACATAGAAGGTTTTGAAGATGGAATTGTTGAAAAGACACATGAAAATTATGAAATTTGTCACAACCAAATCGATCATATCACGTCCATTCTTTCGGATATGAATAATATGCTCGAAATGGGTAACAGAGATTTGATTGTCAATCTTGAGACGACTGATTTGTCACATCTACTGGAAAAAGTGATCAAAGGTATTGGACTACAATTCAAAAACAAGAATATTGCAATTGACGTGAGGGGGAGCGGAAAACTCATGGCTACAACGGATGAACTTTTGATGAGTCAAGTGATGTATAATCTGCTCACCAATGCCTACAAGTTCACAGAACCTGGAGGATCAGTGCGTGTTGAATACTCTGTAAGCGGTGATCATGCTTTGATAAGAATCTCAGATACGGGATGCGGCATTTCAGAGAGGGATCTTCAAAAATTGTTCGAAGCCTATTTTAGAGGTGAAAATGCCATGAAAACAAGCGGCCAAGGTCTTGGATTATATGTCGTCAAGGAGAATTTGGCAAGACTCGGTGCCGAAATCGAGGTTCAGTCCACATTAGGTGAAGGAACGATTTTCACAATAAAACACCCTTTGAATCGACATGTGGTATAATAAACCAGTGTCTATATTCAAAGGGTTATCGTTATTGGCAAATAGTCAAACGTGGAACAATCTGAGCAAGCGTTCTTTGATGTATGCAGGCATTTTATAGTATAATCCAGCGACTATACCTGAAAAGGCCAATAAGGAAATTGTTGAGATAATCGACCAACTCAAATAGAATCTATGTCTGATGTTGAATGCTATGACAAGTTCGATGACAGGCAATATGATGGCGAGTGCAATACAAATGTAGACTGGTATGAAAATAAAGTGATTGGTATACGCACTTTTTGAATATTTTCTGGCTACAAAGAAAGCAACCAAGGTGGAGAAAAAAATCATTGGAAGGGCATAATAAATCGACCAAACTAATTTGCCGTCGATACCATCAAGCACCATACTCATGATGAGTGCCGTTATTCCCAGACCGACGATGATCCGTTCGAGTCGTTTGATATATCCAAGCAACAAAAACAGGATAATGACTGAAGTGATCAAACACACCATTATATATTTGAACAAATCGGTTGATGAACTGGTGATGAAGTTCAATGTCAGCGCAATGAGAGCTCCAGCGATGACTATCATGGAATAGGTGTAAAGTATTTTGTTTCTAGTGACATAACTTTGTCGTTCGTAGGCGTTTATGGCGTCGGGAAAAGCACTGTTTTGTGTATCGGATTTGACTAAATCTTCAGGAACTTTATAATTACAAAGTGGACATTCCGTTACGCTTTCTTCAAGCTCCACGCCGCATTGGCTGCAGTAAGCCATAGTGACCTCCTTACTTTGAATAGTTGGTTTCTATTTTGATTTTCAGACCTTCTTTTCTGAGTTTTTCAAAAAACTTCTTCTCTATGATATGATTGTCTGTGAGACTACCGAAGGTGATTGTGGTCAGATTTCCATAATTCGCCACAACACCCTTGATGATGTTGCCTTCGCTTGGTGGTGGTAGAACGGCGAGGCGTTCGATGATCTCTCCATAGGGTTCTGAGATTCTAATTGGTCCTAAATTGGATATACTGCTCGTATAACTGCTCTCACCATAATAATTGTATACGATGGGAATGATCAAGTTTTTAAGGACCAGTGGAATCAACCTGATATGCCAAAACATTTCATTTCGAATGTTTCTGGCAATATAACGCTTAAGAAATTTCTCGTTCAAGCAGAGCGCAAAATAATGATCGAGATAACCAAGCAATTCATCACGCGTATAATGGCCAAGACGTAAATCTATGCCAGGTGTTATACTGATGAAGAAATTGCGAAGTGTCTCTGAAGGAAATAGTGACCTAAGATTGACCGGTGTGTTTATGATGACAGGTTTGTTTACTTTAATCCTGTTTTCTTCGATATATTCCTGAATGGCTTCAAAATAAAGACATAGGAGAATCTTAGTCTGTGTGGTGCCATATTTCTTTGATAGAGCTTTGAGTTCATCTGCATATAAAATTCCATCAGTGACCCTATATTCTCCTTTCTCAATCAGTTTGAAAGGAAAATGATAAGCTTTCTCCACTTTCGGAGGATTGGGGATTCTTTTTTGAAAATACTTTTGAAAGGCATCTTCAGATGCAGAGTCTGGTACTGGATTCAATGTTGGCTCTATGTTTCGCATGACATCATAATAGTTGGAAATCAGGTCTTTTAGGAAAGCTAGTCCACCGCCACCATCTGCAATGGCATGTGACATTTCAAGATGGATTCTATTATTGTAGTACATGACTTTATAGGGCATGGGTTGACTGCCTTTGATGCTTGTTGTGGTGCAAGGGAAGTATCTATCTCTATGAACTGTTGGAACTTCATCGGTATGCTCAAAATAAAACCAAAAAACCCCTCTTCTGAGTTTCACGTTGAAGAGTGGAAAGTTCTTGGCTGTTGCGTTGAGCGCTTCTTGAAGCAACTTCGGTTCAACCGTTATTTTTAGGACGGCAGTGATTCTATATACAGTTGAGACCCTTGAGGTTGCTATGGAAGGATAGAGCTTTCCTGCATTATCCAGTCTGAACCATGAATTTTGTTTTTTACTCATTGAAATCACCCACTTTAAGTATAAATCATTTATACAATAAAAACCATTATACGTCAAATATTATATATGTTTCCGAGGAGGTCATAAATGTTAAAAATCGGTTGTCACCTTTCAGTGAGCAAAGGTTATTTGAATATGGGAAAAGAAGCTTTGTCTATAGGAGCGGACACGTTTCAATTTTTCACGAGAAACCCTAGAGGGGGCAGCTCTAAAGCAGTATCCATTGAGGATGTGAACTCACTTCTAGAATTGATGAAAAATCACAATTTCGCGCCATTGCTCGCTCATGCACCTTATACCCTGAATCCCTGCTCAGCTGACGAAAAAGTTAGAGATTTCGCATATTTGGCAATGCGAGAAGACCTGGAAAAAATGGAAATGCTCCAAGGCAACCTATATAATTTTCATCCTGGAAGCCATGTCGGTCAAGGTGTTGAAGAGGGCATCTCAAAAATAATCGAACTTCTCAATACTGTTTTG
>JAIOSU010000060.1 GCA_021107455.1 Clostridiales bacterium
ACGAATTCCACTTCAGTAATGGGAAGTTTGATGATGTTTTGTGCCGTATATCCGATTCTACATGCGCCGGCCGTATGGGAACTGGACGGTCCGATCATGATGGGTCCGATAATATCAAAAATACTGTAATCGTTCAACTCAGGCACCTCCTTTTATAACTCCTATCATAGCAAATCTTCAGATAAAATAAAATCAAAATCAATTAGGAATAATAAGTTGTTACAGACAATTATTGGGGTATATCTAAATTGTATTCATTCCATTTTATAAATTAAGGAGCCAGTATATGAAGAAATCAACAATCAATGGAAAAGACTTCTATGATTATATCAAATCAGGTGCCAATGAGGTTTATGGCATGAAGGATGATCTGAATCGCATCAATGTCTTCCCTGTAAAGGATGGAGATACGGGAACCAATCTTGTCATGACTATGAATTCCATCGTGGACGAGACGGAGGTTTCAGATGATTTTGATGTAATGATCCGTTCCATGTCAAATGTTGCGTTCGAAAGCGCCAGGGGCAATTCAGGGATTATCTTTGCAAGTTTTATTGGTGGTTTTTCAAACGCATGTGGACAGCTCAAGACGCTGACTATGGAAGAGTTCAGCAATGGAGCCACAGTTGCTGTTGAGGAGGCTTATTCGGCTGTATCTACACCAGTTGAGGGCACTATGCTCACGGTCATTAAAGAGTGGGCGGATTATATTGCAGAAAACTATAAAAAGCATCATTATTTTAGTGATCTGCTTGAAGCTGCTTATTCCAGAGCCAAAATCGCACTGGATGAGACACCAGAAAAATTGGAGATTCTCAGAAAGAACAAAGTTGTGGATTCGGGAGCTAAAGGATTTGTTCTGTTTCTTGAAGGAATCAACAACCTGGTTTCAGAGCTTAAGAGTACAATCCATGAACAACCTAAAGTGCTCATAAACGATTCTGTTTTTGAAAATTCGATAAATGATTCAAATCACGATCTGCTCACATCATTTCGATATTGCACCGAAATAGTACTCAGAAATGATATTGCCGAAAAGTCAAAGATTGAAGCGCTTTTAAATAATTTTGGAGATTCGATGATCGTAACGGGCAATGGACGACTGATCAAGCTTCATATTCATACTGATTCGCCTGATCAGGTCACCAAAAAACTCATAGAAAACAATTATGTGATCTCCAAATCCAAAGTGGATGATATGAAAATTCAAAATGACGTCGAATTAAACAGATTGTCTGATATTGCCATCTTGACAGATTCCATAGCGGATATCAGCATGGAACTTATTGAAAAGGAACAAATCCATGTTGTTTCTGCCAGCTTGATTGCTGATGAAAGTGTCTATCTGGACAAAATGACTGTAACTCAAGACAATATCAAAGCAATTCTAGACAACAGTAAAAAATATCCAAGCAGCACACAACCTGATGTCAAACAAATACGGGCAAAAGTGGAATGGCTTCTCGGACACTATAAATCTGTAGTAGTAATCAGCGTGTCAAAAGCACTGAGTGGAACCTATGGAAACTTTGAGAAAATAGTGGATGAATACGCCTTGAACGGATATGATATCAAACTTTTGGATTCAAAGCTGAACACTTCCGGTCAAGGCATGGTTGTTCTAAAAGCAGCAGAAATGGCAAACAATGGACACGCTGTAGAAGATATCGTAAATATGGTGGAATCTGAGATTCCAAGGACGGACATTTATGTCAGCCTCGATACTTTCAAATATGCAGTAAAAGGTGGACGTGTTCCTAATAAAATAGGAACAGTGTTGATGTTCCTAGGAGCAAAACCGGTCATGACACTAAAAAGATCTGGGGAAGGTACCGCCTTTGGACTTGCATTCTCCAGAAAAAGCATTGACAAAAAAATCATGAGGCATGTCTCAAAAATAAAAACGGAATATGGCATTGACCGATATTCAATTGTTCATGCAAACAATCCTGAACTTGCTGAACAATACGCTATCATGTGTGAGGAAATCATTGGAATGAAGCCACTTTACATGACTCCAATTTCCGCTGTGACCACTATCCATTCAGGGATTGGATCTGTTGCAATCTCACTAGTCAGGGGGCGATAACATGGTATTTGAAACACTACTTGTCGTAACATTATATTTTCTTGCATTTTTCATAGTAGGTACTTTGATCAAAAATAACAGTATTGTGGATATGGGATGGGGAATCGGATTTGTTCTGGTCGCTGTTTATTCCATGGTGCGTACGGGTAATTATTCAGTGGTTTCACTGCTGACGACATTGATGGTGACACTTTGGGGAGGTAGACTTTTCTATCATATTTTCAAAAGAAATGTTGGAAAACCGGAAGATTTCAGGTATGCGAATTGGAGAAAAGAATGGGGCAAATGGGTAGTCCCTAGAAGTCTTTTTCAGGTCTATTTGCTTCAAGGTCTTATGATGATGATCATTGGATTCCCTATAATTCTGATTCATGAAAAGAGTGGTTCTGAATTTGGTGTGCTAACTGCAATTGGTATTGCAGTTTGGTTGACGGGTTACTATTTTGAAGTGGTTGGGGATGCCGAGCTTAAAAAATTCAAATCAAATCCGGAAAACAAAGGCAAATTGATTACAACTGGGCTTTGGGCACTGACCAGGCATCCGAATTATTTTGGAGAAGCAGTGATGTGGTGGGGGATTTTCATCGTTGCAATTTCTGTTGGCGTTCCTTGGTTTGCCATAATCAGTCCGATAACAATCACATTCCTTTTGTTATTTGTTTCTGGCGTGCCGTTACTCGAAAAGAGTATGGAAAAAAGACCCGGATTTGAAGCCTATGCCAAAAGAACCAATAAATTTTTTCCTTGGTTTCCAAAGAAAGGGGTATAGTATGAAGAGTGTGAGGACTAGAATTGTTCTGTTGGTTGTGCTAAATATGCTTATTTTGGCCATTATTATTGGCGTGGGTTCCTTTTATATCATTTATAGCACCAACAATGATCGAATCGAACAGATGGAGGCGCAAATGCGACTCAATTACGATGTCAATATCAAAAATCAGGTGGACATCATCACATCTCAATTGACTGGAATCACGAATCAGGAAAACGCAGGGTTGATTTCATCCGCAGAAGCGAAGGTTATAGCCGCGGATGTGATTCGAAACGCAAAATATGGAGTAGACGGATATTTTTGGGCTGACACTCTTGAAGGAGACAATGTAGTTTTACTTGGAAACGAAGCAGTCGAAGGGACCAATCGTATGGGACTTACGGATGCTAACGGCAAGAAAATCCTAGAAGATTTTTTCAAAATCGTTAGGGCAGATGGCGCAGGTTATTCGGATTACTACTTCCCAAGACCAGGTGAAACTGAAGGGCTGCCAAAGAGAGCCTATGTCAAACTATACGAGCCATATGGTTGGGTAATTGGAACAGGTAACTATACAGATGATATCGATAATAGCATTAAAGCTGAAAGAGATCATATGCTGGCACAGATCAATTTAGCGTTTGTGATGCTTGGTGTAATCATATTGATTTCACTGGCTGTAGGAGCTATTGTGGCATACACGCTTAGTGGTGCGATTTCAAAACCAATTCTCAAACTTGCAGAACTGCTCGATAAGACTTCAAATCTCGACATACAAAGTGACGACAGTTATGATTACCTCATGAAGTATAAGGATGAAACAGGAGTTATAGCAAAATCTGTGGGCAATCTCAGAATAGTGCTCAGAGATATGATTGCCGAACTCAAAAAAGATGCGGGTATGCTGGATGATGCATCCGGTGTTCTCAATGAAGTCGTTGAAAATGGAAAAGAAGGGATCGATGCTGTTACACATACCGTTTCAGATTTTGCGCAAGGAGCTTCAGAACAGGCTGAAGACGCACAAACTGCAGCTGAAAAAATGATTTTGCTTGCAGGCGCAATAGAAAAAACAGTTCAAGGTGCAACAAAATTGAGGGAATACACTCATGAAGTGGCAAAGAGCAACAATGAGGGCGTCAAGCAACTGGAAGAGCTCAATCTGAAATTTGATATTACCTCGAAGACCAATGAGCAATTGAATGAAAATGTCAACACACTGACTATCAAATCATCGTCCATTGTTCAAATCACCAATACCATTCAGCAAATTGCCGAACAGACAAACTTGTTGGCACTGAATGCGGCAATTGAAGCTGCAAGAGCTGGTGAAGCGGGAAGAGGATTTGCAGTGGTCGCAGATGAAATCAGAAAGTTGGCTGAGGAGACCTCAAAGTCAACCACTCAGATTGATTCAATCACCAAAGAGATTTTGAGTGAAATCACAAAAACACAAGAAAATATGTCTAGTTCAACCGAAGCCATCAGCGTATCCAATAATGTTCTTAGTCATGTTCAAAGTGCTTTTGATGCCATTGAAACTTCTATGAACAACACGATCAACCAACTGGAAGTTATCACAAATAGTATTGAGACCGTCAACGAAAACAAAGATGAAGCCACATCTTCGATTCATGGCATTTCAGCCATTACAGAACAAAATGCAGCCGCAGCGGAAGAAATAGCCGCTACAATGGACACTCAAAATGAGTTGATGAAGCGTATTCAAGACAATTCACATGAAGTGAAGCGAATCTCCTTTGACATGGCTGAGATCATCGGAAGATTCAAAGTATAAATTAAAACACCCTAGGATTGCCTGATGAGAAATCTGGCAAATCCTAGGGTTTATGTTTTGATGTTATACGATTTTAGTGGTCCATTTTTCAAGGTTCCAAACATCTGTAACGATGTCCTGATAAAATTCAGGTTCGTGACTTATAAGCAAAATGGTACCCTTGTAGGCTTTTAGTGCACGCTTGAGTTCCTCTTTGGCATCTATGTCCAGATGGTTGGTCGGTTCGTCAAGAACAAGAAAATTGGTCTCTTTGTTAAGCAGTTTACATAATCTGACTTTTGCTTGTTCGCCTCCACTAAGCACCACCACTTTACTTTCTATGTGTTGATGTGTGAGTCCACATTTGGCAAGGAGTGATCGTACTTCACCCTGATTGAGGGATGGAAATGATTCCCAGACTTCTTCAATACAGGTCTTATAGCTGGCATCCTTAATCTCTTGTTCAAAATAACCGATGTAGAGGAATTCTCCAAGTTCAACTGTACCAGTGATGCTTGGAATCTCACCGAGAATACTTCTGAGCAAAGTTGTTTTTCCGAGACCATTCGCACCAGTGATTGCGACCTTTTGGTTGCGGTCCAATCTCAGATTAAGTGGTCTGCAAAGCGCTTCTTCATAACCGATGGTCAAATCCTTGACTTCAAAGACCAATTTTCCGGAAGATCTTGAAGTTTTGAAGTTGAACTCCGGCTTTGGCTTTTCACGAGTGAGCTCGATTCGATCGATTTTTTCGAGTTTCTTTTGTCTGGACATCGCCATGTTTCTAGTTGCGACACGCGCTTTGTTTCGTTGTACAAAGTCTTCCAGGTCTGCGATTTCCTGTTGCTGTTGCTTGTATGCCGATTCTACCTGTTTCTTTTTCGCCTCATAGACGCGTACGAAGTTTTCATAATCGCCTACGTAACGATTGAGTTCACGATTGTGCATATGGTAGATCAAGTTGACGACGCTGTTGAGGAATGGAATGTCATGGGATATGAGAATGAATGCGTTTTCATATTCCTGTAGATATTTGCGCAACCAGTTGATGTGATCTTCATCCAGGTAGTTGGTCGGTTCGTCCAGAAGAAGAATATCCGGTTTTTCAAGCAAAAGCTTTGCCAAAAGTACTTTTGTTCGCTGACCACCACTTAGGTTCTCAACAGTCTTTTCAAGACCGACTTCCAAAAGACCGAGCCCCTTTGCTATATCGTTTACCTTGGAATCGATGATGTAAAAGTCGTTGTGGTCAAGGATATCCTGGATTGTGCCGACGTCATCCATGAGTACATCCAGCTCTTCTGGAGTGACATCACCCATTCTGAGATACATGTCGTTCATTTCAGATTCCAAATCAAAAAGATACTTGAATGCACCTTCCAAAACGCTTTTGATGGTGCTGCCCTTTTCGAGGGTTGTATGCTGATCGAGGTATCCTGAGCGGACGCGTTTCGACCATTCAATCTGACCTTCGTCTGGTTCCAATTTATGTGTGATGATGTTCATGAACGTCGACTTACCTTCGCCATTTGCACCGATAAGACCAATGTGCTCGCCTTTAAGAAGTCTGAACGATACTTCGCTGAAAATTGCGCGGTCACCGAAGCCATGACTCAAATTTTTAACAGTTAAAATACTCATATGTTTTCCTTTCTACTAGAAAATGTCCATGCTATTATATAATAAAAATAATACAAAAAGCAATAATAAGGAGGAGAGTGTGTCTAGTTTTACAGATAATAAATTGAAAATAATATCGGTTAAGCCCACGGAGCGATTGAAATACCTACATTCATTTGAAATTGAATACAGCACAAAAACAGGGCGTACAGCAAAATGGGAGCTCGCATCAAGAAGTGGTCTAGAAAGACTCGAAAAAGAGATTTTTAAACACGAAAGGTTTACAGATGGTGCCATGATCTTTGCCACAAATCTGGAAAAGACTCAAATGGTGCTTCTAAAGGAATTTAGAGTCACTGCGGGTAGATATGTTTACACGATTCCCGCAGGACTTATAGATCCCGATGAATCGATAGAAATGGCGGCCATCAGGGAATTCAAAGAAGAGACAGGGATGGATTTTTCACCTCAGTATGTTGACAGGTCGAGGTATGTCTCAGTTGGGATCGTCAATGAATGTATCAATATTGTTTACGGCTATTTCAGCGGAGAACCTTCCAGTGAATTCTTGACGGATGAGGAAGACGCGCAGGCAATTATAATAGATGCAGAAATGGCGGAAATCTTGTTGAGAGAAGAGGAGGTCACAGCGAGAACGGCATATTTGATGCAACATTTTTTTGATATCAATCCATTCTTCAAAAAATAACGAGGAGGTACGTTTTGGGAAAAGAACTTATGACGGGGAATCAGGCGATCGCAAGGGGATTTTATGAAGCGGGAGGTCATTTGGCTGCAAGTTATCCCGGGTCTCCCACTGTGGAGATGCTAGAGGAGATCAAGCACAATTACAAGGAAATCTATGCCGAGTTTTCAATCAATGAGAAGGTGGCTTTTGAAGTGGGCATTGGAAGTTCATTTGCTGGCGGCAGAACGCTGGTTTCCATGAAACATGTTGGAGTTAATGTCGCTGCCGATCCACTGATGACATTCACTCAGACCAGAACAAAAGGTGGTTTTGTTCTGATGTCCGGAGATGACCCAGGTATGGCAAGTTCCCAAAATGAACAGGACAATCGGTTGTTTGGCAAATTTGCATTTATGCCGGTTTTGGATCCCTCTGATTCTCAGGAAGCAAAAGATTATGTGAAGATGGGTCTTGAAATCAGTGAAACCTATGAAACTCCAGTGATGCTTAGAATCACATCAAGGCTTTGTCATTCCAGAAGCGCAGTGGAACTTGGGCCTAGAGTTGAAGTTGAAATCAAGGGATTTGAGCGGGACATAAAAAATTTTGGAATGATTCCACCCAACACATTTGACAAGCAATTCCACATGAAGGATAGAATTGAAAAACTCGGGAAGGAAACCTTTAAACTGGGCATCAATAGATATGAGCCTTCCGAGAAAACCGATTTTCTGATCATTACATCCGGATTGGTCTATCAGAACCTTAAAACCCTGGAACAGGATGTCAGCATCTATAAGCTTGGAATGGTTTATCCGCTCCCGATAGAGGAGTTGAGGAATCTTTCGGAGCAATATGAAAACATTATTGTCATCGAGGAAATGATGCCATTTATAGAAGATCAACTTAAAATTGAAGGGATAAAGTGTGAAGGGAAAAAGTTTTTCTCATTCACCGGTGAACTGGATGTCAGTGACATTAGAGCTGGTCTTGAAAAAGCTGGGGTGATTGAACCTGTGGATTCTGCAGTAGCACAGGAATCCGGGGAAGTGATGGGAAGATTACCGATGTTTTGTGCGGGTTGCCCACATAGACCAGTTTTTGATATCCTCAAAAAAACCAAAAAAACTATCATTGGTGACATAGGGTGTTACTCCATGGGAATACTTTATCCCCTTGAAGTGCTCGACACAATCATAAGCATGGGAGCTTCTATCGGAATCATGAAAGGTATGAATAAAGTGCTTAAGATGGCTGGAAAGAAAGAGCCGCTGGTGGCTGTCATCGGTGACGGTACTTTTTACCACTCTGGTATGACCGGACTCTTGAATTTGCTGCACAGATACGATCCGGATGACAATCTCACAGTGATCTTGCTCAATAATGGAACGACAGCCATGACAGGCGGTCAACCTAACGCGAGCTCATCCTCATATGGTGATGGAAGCGATATGAACGTCGACCTTCCGAAACTGATTGCTACGATGGGATTTGACCGTGTAAGAGTTGTGGATCAATTTGATTACAAGGAAGCCAAGAAAGTCATTGAGGAAGAAATCAGATTCGAAGGACTCAGCATAGTGATGACAACTCGTCCATGTGCACTGAAGTTCAAGATCAAAGAACCTAATTTTTATGTTGACCCATCGGTTTGTATTGCATGCAGGACTTGTGTTAAAACGAATTGTCCACCAATTCACATGAAGGATTATAAAGGATTTGATAAACAGAAATCCTCTATTGACCCATCCATGTGTGTAGGGTGCTCAGTGTGTTCACAGGTTTGTCCGGTAGGTGCAATCAAACGTAGAGTATGATGAGAGGAGGCAAGGCATGAATATAATTCTTTCAGGGGTGGGTGGACAAGGACTTGTGCTGACCACGAGTATGATCTGTGAAGTCGCATTCAGAGCTGGATATGATTTTAAAAGCAATGATGTTGTAGGCTTATCACAAAGAGGTGGAAAAGTTTGGGGCAGTGTCAAAATTGGTGAAAAGGTCTACTCTCCTAACATTGAGAAAGGTAAAGCAGATCTGCTTTTGGCTCTCGAACCGCTAGAAGGACTCAGATGGCAGGATTATCTTAAAAAAGATGGCACTATTATCGTCAACACATCAGAAGTCTATCCTGTATTTGCAATTGCTGAGCAAGCTCCTTACCCTCATGATTTTTTGGATCAATTCAGAAAAGATGTCCATGTGGTGGCAGAAGATGTTTTGAAAATCAGCCAGGGAATAGGTACTAGTAAGATTGTGAATGTGGTGATGATGGGGATGCTCGCGAGATATATGGACATTCCTTTGGACACTTGGAAAGAAGTCATCAGTGAAAAGGTACCAGAGGCATTTCTGGAAATGAACATGACGGGATTTGACCGAGGTTACGAAAATATAATAGGTGATTCATACTAAGTGTGGTATAATAAACTGTTTGAAAGATGAACGCGTTATTCAAATGCTTCACATCATTATGGGAGCACTTGTTTAGATAAGATTAGAAAGGAACTATTTTAAATGGAAAAAATTCAATTCAGTGCATTAAATTGCTCAAAAGAAATTTTGAGAGCTGTTGAAGATATGGGCTTTGAAGAAACAACGCCTATACAAGCAATGGCAATCCCCGTGGCTTTAGAGGGGAAGGACCTTGTTGGACAGGCGCAAACAGGTACAGGAAAAACTGCCGCTTTTGGTATTCCTATGCTGCAAAACATCGATCTCAGTAACAGAAGTGTTCAGGCTTTGGTACTTTGCCCGACACGTGAGCTCGCTGTTCAAATCGCAGAGGAAATCAACCGAATCGGTAAGTATGTAAAAGGACTTCATATTTTGCCAATATTCGGAGGGCAAGACATTGAAAGACAAATCAGAGGACTTAGAAGTGGTGTACATATTGTCATTGGGACACCAGGAAGGGTACTTGACCACTTGAGACGTAAGACGCTCAAGATGGATAACCTGAAAATGTTGATCCTCGACGAGGCAGATGAGATGCTTAACATGGGTTTCAGAGAAGATATCGAACTTGTAATTGAGCAAGTTGGACATGATATTCAAACCATGTTGTTCTCAGCGACTATGCCTAAAGAAATCATGAATATCATCAACAAATATCAAAGAGATCCACAAATTCTCAAAGTCACTCACAAGGAACTTTCAGCACCGAATATCAAGCAAGTCTATCTTGAAATGAAAGACCGTGACAAGGTTGAAATCCTGTCCAGATTGATTGATATTTATAATTACAAGATCTCAATTGTCTTTTGTAACACAAAGAAGCGTGTGGATGAAATCACAGACATGCTTCAAGCAAGAGGTTATTTGTGTGATAAGATTCATGGAGATATGAAGCAGACACTCAGAATGAACGTCATCAACAAGTTCAAAAGAGGCGATATTGAAATTCTCATTGCGACAGACGTTGCAGCCAGAGGTCTTGATATCGACAATGTCGAGGCAGTCTTCAACTACGACATGCCAAGTCATGAAGAATACTACGTCCACAGAATCGGTAGAACCGGTCGTGCGGGCAAAGATGGAATCTCTTTCACTTTCATCACATCTAGAGATTACCATTTGCTTCGTAACATCACAAGATACACCAAAGCTGAAATCAAACCTCATCCGATTCCAAAAATCAGTGATATAGAAGCGATGAAGCAAAACTTGTTCCTCGAAAAAATCAAAGAGCGTATCGAAGCTGGTCTTGACAGAAAGTTCCTTCAGATCATCGAAGATTTCTCAGATGATTATTCACCAGTTGAAGTCGCAGCGGCATTATTCCAAATGGAACTTGAGATGGACAAGAAAAGTGAAATCGACAGCATTGACAACAACAGAAAATACGTTGTACAAGCTGAAAAACCGAGAGACAGATCAGACAGATCTTCTGACAGCAGAGGAAAATCACCTCGTGCTCGCGCAGCGGGTCCAATGGTTAGATTGCATATCAACGCTGGTAACAATCAAGATGTTAAGCCAAGAGATATAGTCGGTGCTATTGCAAATGAAGCAAACATTGATGGAAAATTGATTGGTAGCGTAGATATCTACGATACATTTACATTTGTCGAAATTCCAGAAGCTCAAGTGAGCCGTGTTCTCGAAAGAATGGATCAGCGTATAATCAAAGGTAAAGCAATTTCAATTGAAGTTGCAAAAGAAGGCGACAAAAGCAAAGGAAAAGTCAGAGTAAAAAGTGGTGAGTACGCTAAGCGTAAAACCCAAGATGGCTTTAGAGATAAGAAGAGAAGATCTAAATAGTAATAAATAAGGGGACCGCAGCAAAGCTGCGGTCCCCTTATTTATTACTATTCGCGTAGTTACAATATTTGCGCAAAGCGCAAATATTGGGCGACGTAGTGTTTGCGAGCAAACACAGGAGCCTATGTTTCTATGTTCAATATAGTATAAGAAACTTAACTACGTCTCAGCAAAATAAATGAACTGTAAATATGTGAAACATAGATACATAGAGGCTAGTATAGTTTCGCTTCAATAGCATCTGTAAATATCAGCTGAGACGCTAATAAGTTTCCTTCGGAAACTTACCTACGCGATTTTTTGTTTCACAAAACATTGTAGCTGCAGTACCCCTCTTATTTTAAAGCACGCGTAAACGACCTCAAATTATTAGCCGCAGATTCCTTGGTGATCCCAAGCAGCTCGTCCACTGTTACAAGCTCATATCCGGCGCTGATCAGTCCGTCCACCAATGGACCTATTGCTTGTGTCGTATTGGGGAGGGTGTCGTGTAGGCGAATTATAGCCCCGTCAAATGCATGGTCAAGGACATAGTTTACTATATAGTCTGGATCATTATAAATCCAATCTTCTGAGTCTATGGACCACAAAACCATTGGCATGTCAGTAGTGGTCATGACCACATCGTTGATAGCTCCAAAGGGAGGTCGCATCAGAAATGGCGAGAACCCTGTTGCATTTTCGATGATATTTTGGGTTTTGACCACTTCATTTAATATTTCCTCTGTAGACATTCTGGATAGCTGAGGATGACTGAATGAGTGGTTGCCAATCATGTGTCCTTCAAACCGCACATGTCTTGCAACATCAGGATAATCACCAATTCGGTTGCCCAAAAAGAAAAACGTTGCTTTAGCATCGTAACTTTTCAGTGTGTCCACTATAATCGGTGTATATATTGGGTGAGGACCGTCATCGAAAGTGATGGCGATTCTTTTTTTATAAAATGAATCAGGTGTTGTCTCCGTTTCCTCAGGATCTACGTTTGCAACTTCTAAATCAATTGAGGAGAGCGGATCTGAAGACAATTTTGGGATCTTGCCATTGAAATTATTGAGGAGACTTTCCTTAAGTGGTAAATAGGCATTGAGACTCTCGTATGGTATTTCAATGGATGGGGTTCCTATAAACGCTGGTCCAAGTTGATATTTGTTGAAAAGTATGACTAGAGTCTTGGCTTTCATCAGGAAATTTGAATAATTCTTTTCATGAGGTGAAAGTCCGCCTTTGACCCAATTAAGATCAACCGCTGAAGGAATGAGATCACTTTCGGTCAACAAATCATATGAAATCTCTGAGATGATTTGAAGGTAACCGGCATTGTTTTCAAACAAATCCGCGAGAGTCAATTGCTTATCGGTATCAAAATTGAAATTAAATGTGAAAGTGTTGACCGATGGCTGTGCACTTCCCAGATGTTTTCGTTCTTTGAATAAAATCGCTGCATGTCTAGGAGTCTGGTAAACAATTTCATATTCCATGTGCAGTTCCAGTGGCCATTTACTTTCATTTGCTTCAATGACTTCAGCAAGTTCCTGGCGAAACAGCTCATGCCTGTTTTGAATGAAGTCATATATCAGTTCATCAATATTTTGATATCCAAATACCGGATAATGAATTGAGGATGTATAGGTATCATAAGTTTCAATCATGGATTGGATGCCGATGACATCAGGCTCATATACCATTTCTTTGACTTCAGTGAGATAAATTTCTGGTGCGGGTGCTGACTGATAAGTGGATTGACACCCCCCTAAAAGCAGCACCAAGGTAAAAAGCCATATGAATTTGAGGGTTATTTTCAAGTTCAAGGGTTTTATCCTTTCTTTTTTATACGAATGAAAAGCACTTTAAGGTAATCGCTATATTCGTAAAAGCGATTGGTTCTAAAATCCTTTGGCAACTGATAAGACTCGAAAATTTCAAATCTTAAATCAGCCATATTGAATCCTTTACCAATCAACTGTTTGAATTTTTCCATATCGATCGTTGATGAGTTGTTTGAGGCGATAATGATTCCGGAGTCCTTTGTCACCGCTATGGCATTTGCAAGGAGTTCGGGATAATCTTTCTCAGCATTGAAAACAAAGTCTTTTGACTTCGCAAAGCTCGGAGGATCTAAAATGACGATGTCATATTTAAGGTTCTTTTTTTGAGCCCATTTGAAATAGTGAAATACATCTTCAACAATGATTTCATGATCAGCCGGATCGATGGCATTGGCTTTGAAATTCTCTATGGTTCTTTCGAGACTTCTATTTGCCAAATCTACACTAGTTGTTTTTTTTGCGCCACCAAGGGCAGCAAACAATGAAAATGCTCCAGTATAAGAAAATGTGTTTAGAACAGTCTTATTTTTGGCATAATTGTTTCGAAGAGCTCTTCTCACTTCCCGTTGGTCCATGAAAAAACCAATCATGGCTCCGTCGTTGAAGTAAACATTGAGATTGACACCATTTTCTTTTACTAGAAGCGGAAAATCGATTCGCTTACCTTTTACAAAACCATCGAAGTCAGATTCTGATTCGTCTTCAAATCGCTTTTTCTCATAAATGGAATCGTACTCCACAACACTTGAAAGTGCAGCAACGATTTCACTGTTGAATTTATAGATGCCTTTGCTGTAATAAGAGATCAGATAATTGCCATTTAGAAAATCAATCTGCAATCCGCCAATCCCATCGCCTTCGCCATTAAAAACCCTAAAAGCATTTGTTTTGGGATTGTTGTAAAGTCCAATCCTCTTTTCAAGAGCTTGATATATTTTCCTTTTGAAGAATAGGGTATCGATTTTCTCTTTTGAGTTGGTTGTTATAATCCAGCCAAGACCTTTGTTTTGTCTTCCGTAATAAGCTGTGGCCATGTATTTGCCACGTTCATCGGTGAGTTTTAAGAGCTCACCTTCTTCGAGTTCTCCTGTGTCAAATATGTGATTTCCCATAATTGCTTCTTTAAATAGCAATGGGTAGTGATTTGAGTATTTCTCATGGTGACGCTCGTGGATCTTAAGTTCTATCATGGTGCCTCCTTCTGATAATGGTGAACATTATGGTTTATTATATTATAAAGCTGGAGTTAAAACAATTGTTTGTGTCAGTTGAGGTTGAATTAGAGAAAAAAGAAGAGTAAAATAGAGGGACATTTTGTACCGAAATCGGGAGGAAGATATGATTCAATCAGAACGGATCAAAATATACAATTCATTCAGTTTCGATGAGAATGGGGAATATGTATTATATTGGATGCAATCCGCACAAAGAATTAAAAACAATCATGCGCTCGAATTGTCGATCCAACTTGCCAACAAGTACAATTTGCCTTTACTTGTCTGTTTTATTGTTATGGAAAAATATCCTGGTGCCAATCGAAGACATTATGAATTCATGCTTGAAGGGATTGACGATTTGAAAATGGGCCTGAATGAGATGGGAATTTCGTTTACTGTTCATGTTGGAGATGTGCAAACATTGATAGTAGACCTTTCACATAGAGCGTCACTCGTAGTTTTTGATGATTCGATCACACGTCAATTGAAACAATTGAAAGATGATGTGGGACAACGGATTCAAAAACAGGTCTTTACTGTGGAGACAAATGTGATTGTTCCTATTGAAACAGCTTATCCAAAGGAAGCCTATGCCGCTTACGCCATCAGAAAAGCACTGCAGCGTCAGGCTGCGTACTTTGCGGTTGGTTTCGAACCTTCAAAACTGAAAAACAAAGCCAAAATAGAGAATATTCCCGTGTCTGTTCAATTGGAATCTGTATTTGAGACAAAGCTCAGTCATTTGGAAGACCTTCCTGGTATAAAATTAATAAAGGGTGGAGAACGCGAAGCACTGAAAAGATTGTATTCATATGTTGAAAATGAACTTGAACATTATGACAGCTTTTCCAATCACCCAGAGAAAGATGCGACTTCCCATTTGAGTGCATACATCCATTTTGGACAATTGTCACCGATTACAGTGTATGAGGAAGTGATGAAATCGGGAAAGAATGCGGCTGGATTAATCGAGCAACTATTCATCAGACGTGAGCTCGCTTATAATTTTGTGCATTATAACCCAGATTATGACCTTGATCTGATAAAAATTCTTCCCGATTGGGCAAACAAAGAGCTGGATCGACATAGAATCGACGAAAGACCTTACGAATACAGCTTAGACACATTGGAGCAAGGACAAACGCACGATTCCTACTGGAATGCAGCACAAAAGGAAACAGTCCTCACTGGATTTATGCATGGTACCATGCGTATGTACTGGGGGAAAAAAGTCATCGAATGGTCCAAAACACCGGAAGAGGCTTTTAAGATATTGCTTTATCTCAATGATAAATATCAACTGGATGGCAGAGATCCAAATGGCTATGCTGGAATCGCATGGTGCTTTGGAAAGCATGACAGGCCATTTTCTGAAAGAGCGATTTTCGGGAAAGTGCGTTATATGAATGCAGAGGGACTTAAAAGAAAATATAGGATAGAAAACTATGTGGAAAAAATCAAGACGTTGGAGGACCAGTCATGAACTTAATTACAATTGGCGATTTGAAAAAAGGTTTGTTTGTGGATCGTCCCAATCGATATTTGGCTGAGGTGGAAGTGGATGGTGCACAGGTAAAGGTACATGTTCACGATCCAGGACGTCTCAAAGAACTATTATTTAAAGGGAATGAATGTCTGATCAGGTACGCTGCGGGTCCTAAACGGAAAACGGAGTGGGACATGATTGCAGCAGCTTTGGATGGTGGATATGTTCTCGTTCATTCGGGCTACCATAGATATATTGCTGAAGCGATTCTTGAAAATTACGAAATCAGTCCGTTCGGGAAGTTGACAGAGATCAAACCAGAAGTCAAATTCGGCCATTCCAGAATAGATTTCAAATTGAAGAATGATTTAGATGAAGTCATATGGGTGGAAGTTAAAGGATGCTCTCTTGCTGAAGAGGGAGTGGCTAAATTTCCAGATGCACCTACAGTACGGGGAACCAAACATCTTGAATCGCTAATAGCCATCAAGGAAGGTGGAGAGCGCGCATCGGTAATCATTTTGGTGCTGGGAGAAGCAGAAATTTTCGAACCCAATGGGGTGACAGATCCTGTCTTTTATGATACTTTTTATAAGGCGATGAATAGTGGAGTGGAAATTTATCCCCTTAGGGTCGAACTGGATCCTGAGAGCGGCATTATTAAGTTCGTCAAGACATTACCGATAAAGGAGCGCATCAATGAGTAGTATTTTATTGTATTTGGGATTATTGATACTGGGCGGGTTGCTCAGCTATAAAGGACTTGTGCACAAGGAGCTTTACCATAGACTCGACATTGTACAGCTGATCTGCCTTTTTGCACTTCTATTTACCATGGGACTTAGAATCGGCATGGACGACAAAGTGATCGATGCATTTGCACAAATTGGACTTCATGCGAGCATATTTGCCGCATTTACAGTCGTGGGCAGTGTTCTGTTTGTCATGTTGTTCAGACGAGGTTGGTTATGGTTAAGAAGGGAGAAAGCATAATATGACACTAAAAATAATTTTGGCCGTAGTGGCCGGCATCGGTGTGGGTTTGTTTCTTCCAGATTCGTTTTATGGCATTACAGATCATATGTTGACCATCGGGTTATGTCTGCTTTTGTTTTTCGTGGGGATGGATATAGGTAAAAACAAGAGTGTACTCAAAGACATCAGAAAATCGGGTGCAATGTTTTTTATCGTCCCATTTGGTGTGGTCGTTGGAAGTTTGGTTGGGGCAGCGCTTGCAGGAGCTTTATTGTCTTATCCGCTTAATGAGTCAGGTGCTATCGGGTCAGGACTTGGTTGGTATACCCTTTCATCCATTATTATCGCGCCTTACTCATCGGAACTTTCTGTGCTTGCATTCATCACAAATGTCATCCGTGAGATATTTGCCATTGCATTGATCCCATTTGTTGCGAAACATATCGGATTTGTTGAGGCGATTGCTCCTTCGGGTGCAACTGCAATGGATACAACTTTGCCTATCGTATCGAGAAACACAAACAGCGAAACGGCTATTCTTTCATTCTCGACAGGACTGATCCTGACAATGATCGTTCCAATACTCGTTCCATTCTTTTTGTTTAAATAAAAGCCAAGAGTGCTCGCACTCTTGGCTTTCGCGTAGTTAAGTTTCTGAAGGAGACTTATTAGCGTCTTAGTTTGATTGAGAGCCTTTGAGTGCTTGCACTCTTGGCTTTCGCGTAGTTAAGTTTCCGAAGGAAACTTATTAGCGTCTCGGTTTTATTGAGAGCCTTCAAGCGTTCACACACTCTTGGCTTTCTTTATGGGAGGAATCCCAATACTACATTTTTTCAAGGAAATCGAGAACTTTGTCATAATCAGGATGTGATCCGATCTCAGGTACGTACTCGACATATCTTACGACGTTCTGTGCGTCAACTACCACGATTCCACGGCCTAGTAGACGCATTTCTTTCATTGCAAATCCGTATTTCATACCAAAATCCAAATCTTTATGATCTGAAACAACAATGGAATTTTCAATATCGTTTGCCACACAAAATCTCTTTTGAGCAAAAGGTAAATCCACACTGATGGTCAAGACGACCACATCAGGATGTTTGGTGGCTTCTTCGTTGAATCTGATAGTCTGGAATTCGCAAATACGTGTATCCACTGATGGGACGACACTGATGATTTTGATCTTTTTATCGAGTTCTGAAAATTTAAATGGTGACAAGTCGGTGTTCACTGCCATAAAGTCGAGTGCTTTGTCACCGACCTTGATTTCTTCTCCTAATAATGTAACAGGGTTTCCCCCGAACGTGATTTGATCGCTCATGTTAACCTCCATATAATGTTATGGTATATACTTACCCCAAAGTTATAGTTTAAACGCCTTTAAATTTCTGATTTACAAAATGTTCAAAAATTGCATTCACTTATAAGGTCAAAGGGTGTATAGTTATTAAGTGAAACGCACAAAACAAGGAGGTTTACATGTTTGAGAAAATGAGAAGAACTGATAGAATGATGTCGGAAGCGGAAGTGAATGCAATTCTTTCAAGTTCAGAATACGGTTCATTAGCGGTTTTGTCTGCAAATGGATATCCTTATGCGGTTCCTGTGAATTTCGTGGTTTTGGACGGATGTGTCTATATCCATTCTGCTAAGGATGGTGCAAAAATAAGAGCTGTTGAGGGCAATTCGAAGGCATCTTTCACCATCGTACACAAACACGAGGTTTTGCCATCGAAATTTTCAAGCAGTTATGAAAGCGTAATAGCATTTGGAACTGTGAATATTGTGGATAACCAGCAGAAAAAAATTGAAGTACTCACAGCCTTTATTCAAAAGTACTCTTCGGAGTATTTTGAAAAAGGTGTCAATTATGTCAATGCGGATCATTCAAAGACAGCTTTGTTGGAACTCAAAATCCAGCACGTGACTGGCAAATCCAACAATTCATGATTGATATGAAAGGAATATAAAATGTATAATATAGATGAAATCTATTGGCCTGTCATTGATCTGGCAAAGAAAATTGGTGAATATCAAAAATCTTATTTCAGGTCTGAAAATATGAAAATGTCGACAAAGAGCACCGACGTCGATTTTGTTACTGAAGTGGATCTCGCCTGTGATCGGATGATAGTCGATCAACTCAGTGAATGGTTTGCGGGGGACACCATTTTATCGGAGGAACAGGGACTGGCGAAAGGCACTGGGGAATACTCATGGATTATCGATCCTCTGGATGGGACCACCAATTTCTCGATTGGACATCCGATCTTCGCAGTCTCCATCGCGAGGTGGCAAGGTGATAAGCCTGTGTTTGGAGTGGTTTTTGTACCAATGCTCGATGAACTCTTTTACGCACAGTCGAGAAAAGGCGCCTATATGAACCATGTTTTGATCAGCAAGAAAGAACCGGTCGAAATGGGGCAAGCTGTTTTGGCGACTGGTTTCCCTTACGACAGGGCAACCGCTCACAACAACAATTCTGAGAATGTGGCGAGGATGGTTCCAAAAGTAAAGGGCATTCGTAGGCTTGGAGCAGCAGCATACGATTTGTGTCTTGTGGCAGCTGGAGTTCTGGATGCCTACTGGGAGCTCAGACTCGGTTGGTGGGATATGGCTGCTGGGATGTTGATGATCACAGAAGCAGGTAGAAGCTTTACGTTTACAAAAGAAGATGAAAAATACAATGTCGTTTGTGGGGATGAGTCATTATGTGAGACTCTGATCAATGAACTGAATATGGAGAATGGGATTTGAAAGCAAATAAAAAAGTGACAATAATAATGGGCAGTCACAAAGCAAGCGGCAATTCTGGATGGATTGTCGAAAAACTTTCAGAGCGTTTATCTTTAGAAGGATGCGATGTGGATGTGCTCGATATCAATAGGCTTAAAATCAATCATTGCATTGATTGTGATTATTGCAGACAGAATTACGGTAAGTGTGTTTATGAAGATGATATGAATCTTGTTTATAAGTTGATGAGAACCGCCGATAGCATGATTATCGTATCGCCTGTCTATTTCAACAATGTGACTTCAAAACTCAAAGTGTTGATTGACAGATGCCAGATGATATTCATGTGTGATTTTGCACATCAAAAACCATTTGTATCCTCATTGAATGTAGAGGAGAAATTTGGTTTTCTCATATCTCTTGGAGGTGCAAATGCCTACGAGAATCAATTTGTCGGCAGTGAACTCACAGTGGAGCTTTTATATAGAAATCTAAGAATGCCTTTGATGGGACATTTTAAATATGCGGGACTAGATCATGATCACATGGAAGACAGAGTCTCAGTTTTTGATGAGGACATGGATGTGCTGGTTAGAAAGGTATTGATGAGGTGATGACTTTTGGGAAAACAGTTTAAACTAGGGATCGTTCAAATAGCGGTTCATGAAAACAAGGATATTGCAGTGGAAAAAGCAATGGAAAACGTCGCAATGCTGGCGGACAGAGGAGCAAATATCATAGTATTACCTGAAATGTTCAATTGTCCTTATGAGACACATCGCTTTGAAGAGTATGCTGAAGCAGAAGGCGGGGCCACATGGACGAGAATGAAAGAAATCTCAAAATCGAAATCCATTTATCTCATAGGCGGCTCAATTCCTGAAAAGGCAGGCGATCAGATCTATAACACGACTTTTGTTTTTGATCCCGAAGGTCAGCAAATTGGAAAACACAGAAAAATCCACATGCTCGATATTGATATACACAATGGACAATATTTTAGGGAATCCGATGCGCTCAGCGCAGGAGATACCCCTACGGTCGTGGATACAATTTACGGTAAGATAGGCGTTGCAATTTGTTATGATATCAGGTTTCCTGAGCTGGCACGCTATATGGTAAAAAAAGGCGCACAGATGCTGATCTACCCAGCCGCCTTCAATATGACCACAGGACCAGCTCATTGGGAATTGCTTTTCAGGTCAAGAGCTGTGGACAATCAGGTTTTTGCAGTAGGGTGTGCACCTGCGCGTAATTATGATTCCAGTTACATTTCATATGGACATTCCATAGTGGTTAACCCTTGGGGTGATGTCATTGGAGAACTCAATGAAGATGAAGGATTCATGATTGGAACCATCAACTTAGAGGAGGTTTCCAGGATCAGAGAACAACTTCCATTACTTAAGCATTTGAAAAGTGATAAATATTCATCAAATTAAAAGTGAATTCTCATCGATGATTTCAACAGAAGGGGATAGCTTATAAATCAAATCTTTTCTTTCGATGATGATGGTTGCTTTCTGTGAGAGCTCAGGAGAATGCTTGATGTTTAGGAGCAACTCTTTGGCTGGGTTGATAGCGACAGGGTTTCCGACACGACTGAGCATGGATAGATCACCATTGGTATCGCCATAAGCATAACTTTTAGAAAGATCGATATCAAAAGCCTTGACGAAATTGTCAATGGCTTTATTTTTATTCTCTGAATCCCACATAGGTGAGACTTCACCTGTGAATCGACCTTCGGAATCAATGAGATATCCTGTGCCTCTATAGCCGTCTATCTGATATTTCTCGGCCATTTTTGAAACTAGAAAATCTGGGCTTCCTGATATGAAAAACACTTTATGTCCTTGCATTTGATGCCAAAGAATACGATTTCTGGTGTACTTGTAAACAATGTCGCCATGTAAATGAATGACCTGATTGGAGATGAACTCGAGGTCTGCAGCTCGTCTTCCTTTAAGGGCTTCATAATAAATGGCAACAAGTTCAAGCATGTAATCTTCATATTCGCCGACGCGTTTGCGCCATTCCACAAAAGCAGGTTTTACACCTGTATGCCATAGACCTGGATCGATGACCTCGTATTTGACCATTTTCTTGAAATGCTCGATCATAAGTGAGTTTCTATATAAGGTACCATCTATGTCTAAAAAAGCAGCTGTGTTCATGGGTATGCCTCCTTGATTTACTTTGAATTGAGATTACCACAAAAGATGTTCAATGACAAGAATCACTTTAATGAAAAACCCTTGCCCGGCGTACCGGCAAGGGTTTTATTTGTTAACCGTTTCTTGTCACTGCATATGAATGACGTACATTTTGATAAGATTTATATTTGTATCCTACAACAGCAGCAACAAGTAAAATCGCAGCAGATACTGTAAATGCCATTTGGTAGGATCCGGTGGCATCCGCAATTCTACCACCTAAAATCGGGCCGAACACTCCACCTGCACCCCATGCGGAAAACAGGATCCCGTAATTGAGGCCGAGATTCTTTGTCCCGAAACTGTCGGCACAAGCTGAAGGATATACAGAAAGCATGGAGCCGTAAGCGAAATAGATCATGAGTGCTGCCGCAAAGATGGCTGTAAATGTATTTAGACTGTTGAAGAAATACAGCGCTATGGCTTGTAGAATATAAAGCACGGTCATAGTTTTTCCACGACCAAATTTTTCTGAAATGACTCCGGCAGCTGGTCGTCCCACCGCGTTTGCAATTGCTGCAAAAGCTACAAGCTGTAAAGCTGCGGATTCACCAAGATTCTGAAGAACCAAAGTCTTCAAACTTCCAATGGTCATCAGACCACCTGTTGCACCTGCAAAGAACATGAACCAGAGCATATAAAATTGCTTTGTCTTTAGCATATCTTTAACTGACAGGTCTTCCACAGGTGCTTTTTTCACCTTGCTCATTGAAACTGCAGGTTTGTCAGGATTCTTGATCAACTGTGCAAGAGGTATCGTCATGAAAAGAAAGATGATGCCTAGTATTCTGAATGAATTGAAAACGTCATAACGTGATAATAAGAATGTTGTAAGTGGTACGATATATAGTGTGGCGAGTCCAAATCCTCCGACCACGATTCCAGAGATCAAACCTTTCTTTTCGGGCGGGAACCATTTGAGCGCTGGTGGCGTAGTGGATGCATAACCCAGACCTATACCAGACCCTGCAAGAACACCAAAAGTCAATGAAAGTCCAAGTATGCTGTCAGTGAAACTGGCGAGTATGCAACCGAGCCCGATCAAAACGCCTCCGATTGTCACAACCCAGCGTGGTCCGATTCGGTCCTGAAGACGTCCTGCTGGAATCATCATGACAGTGAACATTATAATTGCGATAGTGTATGGAATCGAGGCTTCAGTTTTAGACCACCCAAATGTTTTTTGCAATTGGCTTCCAAAAATACTCCAAGCATAAAGTATACCAAATGCAAGGTTTATACCGGCTCCGGCAAGGACAACCGTCCAGCCTTTAGAATTTGATTTCAATTTTTCTCCCCCTCATTAAAAATGGATTAAAAGACATAACGATTTATTATAGCGTTTTTTTATAAGAGTTACAACATGGTATTTTTGCAATTTATTTGGTACAATCATCGGTAAGGACACATGGAGGTTGATATGAAATCAGTAATTAGAATCTCGGACTTAAAAATGAGATACAAATCAGATGGTGACTATGTTCTGAAAGGAGTCAATCTTGATATTGATGCTGGGCAAATCATAGGATACATAGGGCCAAACGGTGCGGGTAAAAGTACCACTGTAAAAATAATGCTCGGAATGATTGATACGTATGAAGGTTTGGTGGAGATCTTTGGTGAGAATATTAAAGACAATCCAGTGGAATATAAAAGAAGAATTGGTTATGTCCCTGAAGTGGCGACGATTTATGACAGTCTTTCAGGATATGAGTATCTGAAATTCATTGGAGAACTTTATAAGATGGACAGTTCCATACTGGATGATAAGTCCGAGCAGCTGTTCGAACTCTTTGGAATCAAGGAAGCTTTCTATAACAGAATCTCCTCTTACTCAAAAGGGATGAAACAGAAGCTGTTGATCATTTCCAGTTTGATTCATAATCCGGATATCCTTTTCTTTGATGAACCCATCAGTGGATTGGATGCAAATAGTGTGATGGTGTTCAAAGAAATCATCAAAAAGTTGGCTGAGCAAGGTAAAACGGTGTTTTATTCTTCGCACATCATGGAAGTAGTCGAAAAAATAAGTGATAGAATCATTGTTCTGAATGATGGGGTCATTGTAGCTGACGGCAATTTTGAAGAACTCAAAACAGCAAGCAAAGAAGGGTCACTACAAGACATATTCAATCAATTGACAGGGTTCAATAAACATGAAGCCATAGCATCAGAATTCGTTGATGTGATCGTAAGATAGGGGGATTCATGGAACAAAAATTCGTACTAATAAAAATAATGAATCGATTGAAGTGGCTGTTCTCAAAAACAGAAGTTGATTTTGAGATGCTTATTTCCATTTTGACGCTCAAGTTGACCCTTGATGAGAGAAAATCACCGATCAATTTAAGTGATGGCAAAGAAAAGAAGATCAAAGGACTAAAGGCAAATCTTTTTATGCTCGTTTTTGTCGGATTTTTTGTTGGAATGTTGATGACCACGCCATTTGATCTCTATTATAAAATAACCATAGTGGCCTCGATGGATCTCTTCTTCATGGTCATGTACATGGTCTCTGATTTTTCTGGAGTATTACTGGATGTCAGGGATAAGAACATCATTATGACAAAACCTGTGAACCAGCAGACCATGAATACTGCGAGAGTCATTCATATTGTTTATTATATGGTCGCAATGTTTCTCGCTCTTAATCTTATGTCCATGATTCTTGGTACTAGTATTTATGGACCTAAAATTTTACTTGCGTTTCTCGTTATGATGGTTGCCTTGTCATTTTTGATTGTCATCATCACGACAATCCTATACAGCTCGCTACTTGAAAAGTTTTCAGGTGAAAAACTTAAAGACATCATCAATATTTTTCAAATTGTATTATCGATTACGACAATACTCGCTTATCAGGTGGCTGCAAGAATATTCGAATTTGTCGATCTTCAGCTGACAATCAACATCAAATGGTGGACTTATTTGATACCACCGGCATGGTATGCAGGATTGTTCAAAGTAATTGTGGAAGGCAGTATGGATCCGGCCTATGTCATTATGGCGATAACGGGGATATTGGTACCGATCGTATCTGGCATGATTCTCATCAAATGGATCTTTCCGAAATTTGAGAGTTATCTGATGAAACTTCAGATTGAAGATGGAGTCTTCATCAGCAAAGATAATCTTGGTTCAAGAATCAAATCCGTGTTGTTTGGTATTTTCTCAAAAGATCACACTGAACTGGCCTTTATGAAATTCGCAGATTCCAATTTGAGCAGGGATCGAAAACTGAAACTGATGATTTATCCCAACCAGGCGATCTCCATGTTGTTTCCCTTTATAATGCTTTTTCCCATTATTCAAGGAAGTGAGGGGATTGTTGCTGGAATTGCTGGACTGAAAGGCACAATGGCTTATGTTGCACTCTACATGTCGACCATGTTCTTTACGACCAATTTTGATTTTGTGCAATATAGTGAAAAATTTGAAGCTTCTTTTATATATGACAGCTTCCCGATCAACAATAAAAGCATTATCATGACTGGTGCCCTCAAGGCTTACTATTTTAAATACGTTTTACCTGGAATGGTGGTGATGAGTGCCATATTTGTATTGCTTTGTGGAGTCGTAAGCATTTGGGGAGTACTCCTAGTCAATGTGATGACTGTATTGTTGCTTGCATTTAAAATCAATTTTTCAAAACTTAGTCTACCGTTCTCGAGAGAAATGATTCCAGGAGGCAATAAGAATATTGGAGCTACGTTTGTTTATATGGGAATATGTGGTGCGATTGCCGCCGCACATTTCTTTATACTCAAAAACAATCCTCTGCTCAACGTCGGCATAGGATTGATTGCGGTGATACTTATTAAAGTCGCATTCTCAAAAGCATTAAAAAGACAGATCGTTTAATGTTTGTCTTTGCAATTCTCAGCAATTGGTGTAAAATTGAATCATGAAAGAAAAACAGGAGGGTATATGGCGGAGCAAATGCTAAAGGTTCAAATTGAACCTTCAATAGAAGATTTACCATTTTCCGAAGAAGCGATTTTTAAGGCCATAGCAGATAATCTCGATCGGATCGGAACCGATTCGGATGAGGCTTGCTTACTTGTAACTGGTCCGATGGCCATGATCTTATATTGGGAAAACGATAAGGTCATAGTTGAACAGGTCATGAGATCCGAAGATTTGAAGGAATAAAAAACAAACCCTAGTCCGGCAAATAATTGCCATCACTAGGGTTTTTAACTTATATGGAATCAATAACCGTATGCACCATCGACGAAGATGACATGAATTCTATCTTTCACTCTTTGGAAACCGATGGTTGTATATGCAACACAGATGCGTCCTGCGCTTTTACAGTCTGAACAAGTGCCAGTGGTGTTGCATGGTGTCTGCATGTTAAGCCTCTTCACGTTTGAAGGTGCTGATATTTCACGATTACGGTGTATTGCCTCATCAAGGTTTTTGACGATTTTGTTCAGTCCGGCAATAATGATGACTTTGTCAGGGCCGAAGATCATAGCGGCAACACGATTTCCGGTGCCGTCCACATTGTAGAGTTCACCATTTTCTGTGATGGCGTTGGTGCTTGCAAAATAAGCATCAGCAGAAAATGATTGTCTAAATATACTCTTGATCTCCTCTGGAGTCAAACCCTCTGCGTAACGATCCAAAAACTGATAGGGTTCACTTCTCAAAAGGTCGATTACACCGGTCTCAAAAAGGGTCATGGAACCTCCAACAGAGACAACGGAGTTTTCAGGTACAAGTGATTTGATCTTTTCATGTAATGCTTCAACGCTGGTGACGTAGTGGCCATGCATATTGTTCTTTTCCAAATTTGCGATGGTACGTTCGACTTTTTTAAGCATGACGCTATGTAGATTCTGATCCATAGTGACCTCCCCCAAATATATATTGAATTATTATCAGTTTATCAAAATTAATGCCTAAAGTCATGGTGTTCATAAAAATTTAAAGTTTATACGTATTATTCGGGTGACAAAATGGGGTATAATGAATAGGTATAACAAATTGATGTGAATGTATATCCTAAAGATCTAATATAAAGCGGGTGTGAATTATGAAAAAATGTTCTGAATGTAAAAAAAACGTTGCAATGATGCGTACGGCAAGAATCGAGCATGGAAAAACCGAGTATGTGGACCTTTGCCTCGAATGCGCACAAAAAAAGGGTTATCCTGTAATGGATGAGATCATGAACCAAATCAATCTTAGTCCTGAGGAAATGGATAATCTCTCAAAACAAATGAATAAATTGTTTGAGAACATCTCTGATGATGAGGACAATCCCCTCATGAATCTCATGAGCTATGATTCCGACACTCAAGAAGAAGATGAAGATGAGTTTGATGAGGATATGATCTATGATGAGGAAATGCTCGAAGAGGATGACTATATGGATGATGAGCAAGAAGAGCAGACTTTCGGGAAAAAATCCAAGAAATTAAAACTGAAAACTTTAGAAAAATATGGAACAAACCTGATAGAGAAAGCTAAAAACAATCAAATTGACAGGGTAATCGGCAGACACAGAGAAATTGATCGAGTGGTTCGGATCCTTAACAGAAGGGGCAAGAATAATCCTCTTTTACTTGGTGAGCCTGGTGTGGGTAAAACAGCTATAGCTGAAGGTCTCGCTGTAAGGATCGTTGAAAAGTCCGTTCCAGAAAAACTTCTCGATACTCAGATCTATCTCCTCGATATGACTGCCATAGTGGCAGGTACACAGTTTAGAGGGCAATTTGAGGGTAGAATGAAATCAGTAATCAACGAAGCCTCCAAACATGGCAATGTGATTTTGGTCATCGACGAGGTGCACAATATAATGGGCGCAGGAGAAGTTCATGGTGGGGTTATGAACGCAGCCAATATCCTCAAACCTGCCCTTGCACGTGGTGAAGTTCAAATCATTGGTGCCACAACAATGGAAGAATACCGAAAGCACATTGAAAAAGATGCCGCACTTGAAAGAAGATTTCAACCAGTGATAGTCGATGAACCGTCAGTAGAAGACAGCATTGAAATTCTGAGAGGCATCCGGGATTATTATGAGAATTTCCACCGCGTTCAGATTTCAGACGAAGTCATAGAAGCGGCAGTAAAAATGTCAGAGCGTTACATCACAGATCGATTTTTACCGGATAAAGCAATTGATGTCATCGATGAGGCTGGATCCAGGGCGAATCTTAAGAACAAGGGCTTGGTAGAAGTAAAAGCACTGGAGGAAGAACTCGAGAGAATTGAATCTGAAAGAGCTGAAGCTGTTGAACATGATGATTTTGAGCATTCTGCCGAACTTAGGATGGAAGCCATCAGAATCGGTGAAAAGATTCAAGCGCTGGAAGACAGTTCGTCACATGACCAGTTGACAGTGGAAGATGTGGCATATGTCATTGAGGCATGGACCAAGATCCCTGTTCAAAAAATCACTGAAGAGGAAGCTTCAAAGCTGATTGAGCTCGAGTCTAGACTCCATAAAAGAGTTATTGGACAAAATCATGCCGTGGAATCCATTTCAAAAGCCATAAGAAGGAACCGATCCGGATTCAGGAAAAAGAGAAAGCCTGCTTCGTTTGTTTTTGTAGGTCCAACTGGTGTTGGAAAAACTGAACTCGCGAGAGCACTTGCAGAAGAACTTTTTGGCACTGAAGATGCCATGATCCGTATGGATATGTCAGAGTACATGGAGAAACACACTGTTTCAAAATTGATTGGTGCACCTCCCGGGTATGTCGGTTATGAACAGGGTGGACAACTCACAGAGAAAGTCAGAAGAAAACCATATGCGGTCATTTTGCTCGATGAGATAGAAAAGGCACACTCCGATGTGTTCAACGTCTTATTACAAATACTTGAAGATGGACGACTCACTGATGGTCAGGGTAGGACTGTATTCTTTGAAAACACAGTAATTATTATGACTTCAAACGTGGGAACGAATCTAAAATCCACAGGTATTGGTTTTGGAAGCGAATCGGATAATAAGCAGGAACAGAAAATCAGGGAAATGATGAAAGAGACTTTCAAACCTGAATTCTTAAATAGAATAGATGATATCGTCGTATTCAGGGCACTTCTTCGTGATGAATTAA
>JAIOSU010000188.1 GCA_021107455.1 Clostridiales bacterium
TCCAGTTCTTATGGAAGATATATTATCATCGACCATGGTGGCAACATATCTACACTTTATGCCCACAATAGCGTACTAAACGTAAAAAAAAGCGATAAAGCTTTCCAAGGACAAGTAATAGCGGCAAGTGGAAACACAGGCTATAGTACAGGACCACACCTCCATTTTGAAGTAAGAGTGAATGGCGTACCACAAAATCCAAGAAATTATGTTAAATTTTAACGATAAAGCGAGTCGATGACTCGCTTTTTTATTTTATTTCGTATAGAATAGGTATATATGCTAACGTCTTAACAAAGGAGGCGAAATAATGAGTAAAAGAATTCTAGTCGTCGATGATGAAAAACCAATATCAGATATCATCAAATTCAATTTAGTAAAAGAAGGTTATGAGATAGAAACAGCGTTTGATGGTGAGGAAGCCTTAAAGAAGGTATATCAATTCCAACCGGATTTGGTCCTCTTGGATGTCATGTTACCAAAACTTGATGGTTTTCAGGTCTGCAGGAAAATCAGAGAGGGCTTCAGCATGCCAATAATCATGCTTACCGCCAAAGAGGAAGAAGTTGACAAGGTGCTCGGTTTTGAGCTTGGTGCCGATGATTACATCACAAAGCCATTTGGAATGCGAGAGCTCATCGCACGTGTTAAAGCGAACATACGCAGAGTGGATATTTCCGATTCCGATGGTAAAGGACCTAACGGCCACATCATAATCGCCAATAGCCTTACTATAGATCTGGACCGTTATGAAGTAACCAAAGACGGCGAAGTGATTGAACTTACACTTAGAGAATTTGAACTGCTTAAATTTTTGGCGACTCAAGCCAATCAGATATTCACAAGAGAACAACTATTGAAAGACGTTTGGGGCTATGAATACTTTGGAGACATCAGAACTGTGGATGTCACGGTCAGACGATTGAGAGAAAAAGTGGAACAAGATTCAAGCAATCCAACTTATATCATGACTAAAAGAGGTGTTGGCTATTACTTCAAAAGAAGTTAGTTGGAGGCACAATGTTTAGAAGTATACGACTGAGATTTACAATTATATATTTTTTGCTCGTTTTCATTGCGATGCTTTTGGCGGGTGTGTTCATTGTCAGATCTTTTGAAGATTACAATCTCAATGTCGTATCCAACCGTTTGGATGATATAGCTCAGATTATGATGTCTGAGCTTTCTAAAATTGAAAGTGATGATCTTGGAGAAGTCAGAGGAATTGTTCAGGAATCCATTGAACGGCATGCGGACATAGGCTTAAGAGAAGAAATCTATGTCATTGATCAAAAATCGCAAAGTATACTGGCTACAAGCACCGAAAATGTGGATAGGCCTGTATCTGAAGTGCTCAATACATGACTCGTGGTTGAAGGTTTGATTGGAAAGACTGTCGAAAAGAATTTTGAGCTATCAGGCAATGTTCGAACAAAAGACAAAGTCTATCCGATTTATAGTAAAAATGTACAAATCGGACTAATATACTTGCGTTATGATTTGAATGACATCTATGGAACGCTCAATCGAGCCAGAATGATTATTTTACAAGCTGTCGCTATGAGTTTGGTCTTGTCTATAGTTATTGGTTTCTTACTGTCCAAAAGCATTACGGATCCGATCAATGAAGTTACACTCAAAGCTGCAAAACTCGCAGAAGGTGATTTCAATCAAATCGTTGAAGTGCATTCTGAGGACGAAATTGGTGCACTTTCGAGGACTTTCAATTTTCTGACAGGCGAACTCAAGAAATATATTTCTGAGATTTCCAGTGAGAAAAGCAAGCTTGAAGCCATCATCAACTATATGGAAGACGGTTTGATTGCCATAAACGCTGAAGGACAGATTATTCATTGTAATCCCAAGGCCGGTAAGCTTCTTACAACAAATGGAGTATTTGATGAGGATATCATTGGTGATTTGCTGTCCATATATAGTTCTGGCAAACTCAACAATGGAATCGGTTCTAAAAGCATTTCATACAACAAACAAATCTTGAAAGTCAACTTTGCGCCGTTTCTAGATGAATCATCGAAGAAAATGGGCGTGGTTTTTGTGCTCCAAGATATCACTGAAGAAGAACGACTTGAGAATATGAGAAGAGAGTTTGTTGCAAATGTCTCTCATGAACTCAAGACGCCACTTACGAGCATCAAAAGTTATACTGAGACCATTCTGGATGGTGCAGTTGATGATCCTGAAATGCAAAAGACGTTTTTGGAAGTCATCAATACCGAGGCTGATAGAATGGCAAGACTCGTTCGAGACTTGCTTGAGCTTAGCAATTTCGATTCCGATACCGTGCGTCTCAAGCGTGAAAGATATGAAGTCAATGCCCTTATTGATACTTGTGTTCTAAAGGTAAAAGCCACAGCAGATCAAAAAAGGCAAGAACTGGTGAAACACTATAGCGATATAAAAGTTCATGCACTGATTGACTATGATAAAATAGAGCAACTATTGCTCAATATTTTGTCAAATGGAATCAAATATTCAGGTGAGGATTCCCAGATCATAATCGATTTGAGAGAAGGCTCCGATGAGGACTGTTTTGAGCTTATGGTGACAGATAGTGGCATCGGAATTCCGGATCAAGATATGGATCGGATTTTTGAGAGATTTTACCGTGTGGACAAAGCAAGATCCAGAGAACTGGGGGGAACAGGTCTTGGACTTTCTATAGCCAAGGAAATTGCGGAAGCACACGGCGGAGATATTCGTATTGATTCTGAATATGGTGTCGGCACCAAAGTTACAATAGTATTACCTTATGGACTTCATGAGGTGTAATTTTGATTTAAATACGGCGTAATGTTTCTGTAACAAATATTGTGTATAATGTTATAGAGATTGAATGTATTTTTTTTCGATCAAATTAAATTTGGAGGATCCTCATGTTCCGTAAAGGACTATTAATCATATTGGCTTTGGTGATTTTCACAACTGGAAATACCGCCTTTGCATTCGAAAATTCAAGTGCCTCTCCTATTTCACCGGATCAGATTATCATTGGTGAACCTATGAGTGAGAGCATTACCAATGACAATTTAATATTTATCAATGTGAATATCAATAACACGCAAATCGTGGATAGCCCACTAGCGGTTTCACTTGTCAAGGTGGATAGACAATTGTCTTTTGGAAATGAACTTGGCGATGGATTGAATGTTTCTGTGATGAGGCTGAGTTCCAGTGCTGCAAGTATGGATAGAAGCACTGCCCTCAGTAGGATTTATTCCAACCAGCAGCCGATTTTTTCTGAAGGTTTGGTTGAAGAAACAAAAATCATAAATCATTTTTTTGAGGTCAAAGATGCCTTGGCACTAAAGCAAATTGCATATACAGAACTGAACAAACAGTACCATTTTGATTTGATTGCTGATCGACTTGAAGAACTTTCAAAACTCGATTCATCAGTTTATGAGGATTATAAAAGATGGTCAACTGTCAGATCAGAGCTCAATGAGCTCAGAAGAGCATATTCTCTTGCTATGATTGAGTATTTGGAATTGTTTGAAAAGCACATATATAATGACACAATCAATAACATGAGTTTTTATAAAGAAATCGGATACTTGTCCAATGGCACATATAAACTTAGATTTTTAAATAGCGAGATGCGACTTGTAAAAGAAATGACTTTTAAAATTATTGATAAGGAAAAGACCATCATACCGATGGTTCCCTTAAATATAACCAATTAATTCAAGGAGCAGTCGTATGGTTTCATTAAGAGAAAGAATGAAATCCGTACTGATCATCGGATTGTTCTTGACCGCTTTGCTATTGATGCAGTGGGTCATGTATGATGACCTTTTTGCCTCGGATATCGATAGTAGCGATATTGAGATCAATTCAACTAAACTGTCCGCGTATATTAGCCCCCAAAGTTATTTCGTTAGCTTTGGGGGTATATCTTATACCCGTGTCTATGACGTCATGCTTCAAGAGCGAATCTGGAGTGAAATTAGACCTGTAGTGCTGAACAGTTTCAAGAAATATGACAGTATGGAGACTATAACACGTGAATCATATATTGAGGCCTTTTCAAATGAGAGTATGCTTCTTAGAATGCCTATGGAATTGACTGTCGCTGAGTTTTACAGTTTGTTTTCATCGGATGTTGTAGATGCTACCATATCTAAAATCACTCCATATGAATATCTTTTGAATGGAAATGATTCTAGTAAGATCTATGTTTATGATCGAAAGGCAAATCAATATTATATGATGAGCAGCGAAGTCCAAATCCATGATATAGGGGCATTGGTTAAGATTGTCAAGCAATCGCCTTATATTGAATATAGAAAAATCAGTACACGTTTCAGTTTGGAAAGCACTGTGGATGAAAACTATGACCGGTTGAATTATGAGTTGATTCCTTTTCAATACAGTTATGTTGTCCCAAAAGTCCGGTTTAGTAATGAAATTGAATTCCTGGATGGGGAGATGATTGGTGATATACAAAGAATTTCAGGATCTGTTTTTGGCAATAGGATGGATTTTGTAAAGCGACTTAAAGATGCCAATGGTTCGACAATTTTGATGTATGGGTATGGCGACAAAGTCCTTACATTATCACCAAATGGAGAAGTACTTTATCACAAAAGATTTGATGCCGCTTTATCTTCAAATCTTGATTTTAAAGAAGCTTTTTCAATTGCCGCGGGTAAAATAGAAAACTTTGGACTCTATCCGTCGGGAATCTATCTTGCGGATTATGATTTCGAAAATGGCACTGACACAACACATGTATTTTACTTTGGTTATAGAGTCAACAACTATTCTTTGGCTGAAACAACACCTGATTCACATCCTATTCGAGTGGAAATAAGAGGCAATCAAGTTGTCAATGTCTATAAGGACATCAAACAACCAATCGAATTGATTGATGTTGAGGAGATGGATCGTCTTTATTCCATTGATGAATGCATCTCGAACAATTTCCTTGAAGTAAGTGTTTATTACCTGCAGGACAACAACATTTACGATTCAGCACTAGACAATATTGAGTATTACTTTCCAATCAGAAGTGAAATCACAAAAATTGATATGCGTTATTCCATTGAAGGACAAAGCGGAAGTGCTCTCATGGTGCCTACATGGCAGGTTGTGATCAGCGGTAGAACTTATCTTTTCAATGCTTATACTGGGACTTTAATAAAGACATATCGCTAAACGGGGTAAATTATGGATTGGCCAAAAATTAAGAATATCCTAATTGTTCTATTGATAGCTACCAATTTGATGCTTGGGTTCATAATTATTGAAGACAGGGCGCTTTACAGACAGGCGAATGCCTCTAATCTTCAGGACATTTTGGAACTGTATGAAGTTAATGGTATCACCTTGATGAAAGATGATTTTGATTTTCCTGATGTGATTGCCTCTATTCAACTTGATTTTGAGCGGATACCTGAGACAATGGTAGGTGAGCTTTTAGGGCCTGGATTCTTTTACGATGGAGATAAATATACGATTGATGATGAAGTCGTCGATTTGGATGAAATGGAAATCCTATGGTCGAAACTAACGCATTATAGTAGAGTCTCCAAAGACAATGAGCAAAATCTCAGGTGGTTTGAGATCATCAGTGATCCGGAAATATTGAACGAAACCTTTGAGATTATAGATGCATTCGAGAAAGCCAACATGATGGACTATGATTTTGAAAAGATTGAAGTCAAGGAACTTGGGAACTATCGGATTGTGACTATGAGGCATATGAGAAATGATCTAGCCATAGAAGAGTCGAAAGTAGTCTTTTGGATTCATGACGAGGAAGTCGTCGGGTTCAAACTCTCATGGCCTGTAAATATTGGTGATGTAGATACGACAAATTATGATATAATCAGTGTAGATCGTGCACTATATTCAGTCATGGTCAATTTCAAGGTAGGCGACAGTATACAGGATATCACTCTCGTGTATAAACTCAATGACCAAAGTTTTCAAGTCAGTGACTTGATTTCTGGTGAAGCGTTGCCTTATTATAGATTTATGACTGATCAAGGTAAAATTTATTATGTACAAGCGGTAGAGACACCTTAGGAAGAGGTATGCATATGGCGTTGTCGTTTTGTTCACTTGCAAGCGGGAGCTCTGGGAATTGTCAACTTGTGGCATCTGAGACCACAAGGTTGTTGGTGGATGCGGGGATGAGTGGTAAATATATCAAAGCATCCCTTGATAATATTGATGTTAGAATTGAAACCATAAACGGTATACTTTTGACTCATGAACATGCGGACCATATCAGTGGTCTTGGCGTTCTGATGAGAAGATATAAAATGCCACTTTATGTGACTGAAAAGACTTGGGAAGCTGTAAAACCAAAAATTGGTACAGTGGACCCAAGTCTATTGCACGTTTACGAAGATATTGACAATATTGAGATCGGAGACATCAAGATCCAAAGTGCTAAAATCACTCATGATGCGGTTGATCCAAGATGCTATGCATTTTCCAATGGAAATACAAAGATCGGTATCGCAACAGACCTTGGGACCATCTCGGATGAAGTCATAGAGAAATTCAAAGATTGTGATTTGTTGATGATCGAGTCCAATCACGATATAGAAATGTTGAAAACAGGATCCTACCCAATGGTGCTCAAAAGAAGGATACTTAGCGAGTTCGGTCACTTGAGCAACGAGGATGCAGGATTCATCGCCAAAGAAATCATCGGTTATGGTGTCACCAAACACATTCTATTGGCGCATCTAAGCAAGGAAAACAATTTCCCGGATCTAGCGTATGAGACTGTTCGAGGCATTTTGGAGGAGAATTTGATCATACCTGGTAAAGATATCGTTTTGGATCTCACATACAGAGACAAGGTCGGGAAACTTTATAAAATAATGAAATAAGTGAGGCAAACCATTGAAAAAGAAATATTTTGCTCTAATACTGGGCTTTTGTCTAATGATAACAAATAGCTTTGTTTTTTCTGAGGCAATTGATATAAATGAAACGACCATGGATGAGATAGTCAATCGTGCCATGGTAAACAACAACCTGCCAGGTCTGGAAGTCATTTTGGTCCAAGATGGGGAGGTTATATTTGAGACCGCGCTTGGTGAATCCGATATCATGAGAAATCAAGCAATGACGCTTGAGCAATCTGTGATTCAGACAGGATCGATTTCAAAAGTATTCACTTCTTATCTTTTGCTTCAGTGGATGGATCGTAAAAACATTGGGGTTGTCGATCCCATTGAACCTTATCTGCCCCTGAACATCAAAGACAAAACTTCGCTTGACGGTTTGACTTTTGCGAACGTTTTGACACATACGACGGGAATAACGACATTAAAAGCAGATTCTGCTGTGAGTGAATCCCCAATAACCATGTACAAACCTTCATTTGGAGTAGAGGCGCATGAATTTTTCAAAAGCTATAAACTTAAACCAGTTATAGAAAAAGACGAATTCATTCTACTGTCGAACGTTAACAGTTTACTTGCTGGAGTATTGATTGAGTCCATCAGCGGCCTAACTTATGAAAAAGCGATGTCGGATCTTCTTGAGACTACGTTTGGAATGGATTTAAGTGCAAGCATGGTGGCCGGCGAAACGATAAGCAATGCCCAAATTATTCAAAATTATTCGGTTTCAGGAGGTCGACATGAACCTCTTGGCGCATTCAGAACATTATATTTGCCATCTGATGATTTTTTGACTACTGCGGACGAGATTTCGAAATTCATGACTTTTATGACTGGCGATAGAGTTTCCGATGAGATGAGAGACGCATTTTTCACAAGACAGGTGGGAAGTTTTTCAGGAAGAAGTTATGGAATGCCCAAAACACAGTATGGAAAATATGAAGTTTTCATTCAAGATGGAGGAATTCCAGGATCCAATTCCAGATTGATCTTTGTTCCCGAAAGAAATCTTTCATTGTTCATCAGCTACAACTCCAATCAACTGGGTGCAAGAGAAGAAATCACAAAGGCGATATTTGAGGAGATTTTACCGGGATATGATTCTGTTACAGTACATGAAACATATGAGGCTGAAGCTCTTGAACGATTTGTTGGTGTTTTTTCACCTGTGAACGCTTCTATGGAATCCATTGAAAAATTGACAAAAATCATTCATCAGGTGCGTGTAGTCGAAAACGACCAAATGCTTCTGATCGATAAAATGGAGTATGCGCCGGTCTCAGAGACTGTTTTTTATAATGCTAAGAACAATGTATATGCCGAGTTCAAGACTGATGAGTCGGGTAAATTAAAAGCCCTCATTATAGGCAATAATGTCTATACGAGAGCTTCATTCTTCAGAAGTATATATATGGAAATCGGATTGCTTGTATTTTCAGCTTTTTTCAACTTGCTGGCTTGGATTGTGCTCCTCACCAAGTGGTCGAATATGCGAGTCAATCGTATTCATGACACACCAAGGGTTGTCTTGATGCTCCACACACTCGTGATGACCGCATTACTCAGTTTCATACTGCTTGTATCGGCACGATATTCACTTTGGGATGTCATCTATGGAGGGTCAAAAGGACTCGCTGCAATCAAGGTTTTAGGCTATGTGAACGCACTGTTGATTATTCCTGCCCTTATGATGTTCAACCGGGCAAAAACGGATTTTAGATGGTCAGGCGCAATGAACTTCGTTTTCAGGATTCAACTGATTTTAAGTGTCATGCTTACCATTTGGTTATGGCTTTACAATTTTATTTAGATTCAGATGGTCGAGTAAAAGCTCGGCCATTCTTTTTTTTACGCTGGCCTCAATGGCGTATTGCATCAACAATGCTTTTGCCATATCTGGATCCAGATCA
>JAIOSU010000243.1 GCA_021107455.1 Clostridiales bacterium
ACAGATGTTGCATCCATATAGTCTATTCCCTATCAATTCACGTTCCTGATGATTCAGTTCTCTTTTGGTTTGTGTGAGCATTGAGATGCACTTATTTGAGTCCATGATTGCTTCACCACATATCTTTGGTGGACAAGCAATGACACATCTATTACACTGCTCACATTCCTCAAGGACCGTATTGTCAAGATCAAGTGGATTTATTGCCTCTGGGTCAATATCCAGAACACTGTCATAAATCAAATAACCGATAAAAAAGTGAGTACCCATCTTAGGATGTATCAGGAAATGGTTCTTCCCAATTTTTCCGAGTCCAGTATATAGGCCTATTTCCCGATCTATATAATCAGCTGTATCTACACATAATTCTGGAATGGCATCCAAATCAACAAGTATATTGGAGAATTCCACCTGAATCGCTTGTAACAGATTCTTCAAAATCTCATGATAATCATGTTCCCAGGAAAAGTTGTCCACAAGCCCAATGGCGCTTTGATTCGCACTTCCCATAGGCTCATAAGAAATACCAATAGCGATGATGGTTCCCGCTTTTTTCCCGGAAGAAAACAAAAAACGCTTTTCTATGTCTTTTTCAAATTCCTTAGTTCCTCTTCTCAACAGTAGTTCTCTGATCTGGTTTTCTCTTTCAATCAGTTTTGGCAAAGTGTGCTCATCAATGGTCAAAATGCCCCAATGTTCAACCATCAGAGCATTCATGATTTTTTTTATTTCACTTTTCTTGATCATCATTCCATTACCTTCAAAACTATATCTTGAATACTTCCAACCCAGTTTTTATAAGGCCCGATATCAAAATTCTCGACTCGATCGTTGACTCCCCATAATTCGTTAAGGTGTGCGATGTAAATATAAGGCAGATCCTCATTGGCGAGACTGATCCAATCCGAAACAAGATTCCTTCTAACCGTGTCATCATAAGCAGTCCTGAGTTTGACAAAAAGTTCTTCAGCAATTGGATTATTATAACTTCCCGCATTATATCCTTCAGGGACCGCCCCAACAGATCCATAGAGTCTGGCGGGATCATAATCGACCGGAAGATGCCATGCCATAACCCATATCATCGCAGAACGATCAGTGAATACTTTATCTTTCAACATATTGAAATCCATAAATTCCACGTTTACAACAGCTCCAATTTTTTCCCACTGTTCTTTCATGGCGTTGGCAAGATTATAAGACCAGCTGACATCACTGAACGCATTGATTGTGAGTTCAAGCCGTTCTCCGTCTTTCATGCGAATGCTATTTTCATCATCCTGGATCCATCCTGCATCATCTAGCAATATTTTCGCTTTTTCAATATCATAACTATATATATTGAGTGCTTGCTCTTCAGGGTAGGTCCAATGAGTTTCCGGTACTGGCGAATTGGCTAAAACGGCATGATTTTGCCACTCGTTATTAATGAACTCTTCTCTATTGAGAGCATACGCCAACGCTTGTCTTACTTTTTTATCCTTAAGAATCGGGTGATTGTGATTAATGCCTATATAATTGAATGCGTTTGACGGAAATTCGTATGTCTTTGCAAAACTAATTTTCTCAAGTAAATCAAAATGTTCTTTTGATGGTGAAACTGTGATAATATCAACAGAACCATTTTTAAATGCCTCTAGGGCCATCTGAGGGCTCATTGCCTTGATGATTACTCGATTTACATTTGAATTCACACCATGGTGAAAGGCACTTCTTTTCAGTTCAATCTGTTCCTCGGATTCTACAGCCACCAGAGCCATGGGTCCCGTTCCTATGGGATTGCTGCTATTCATAAGGAAATTGTCCCAACTGGAGAATTGATACACATGTTCAGGTATTATCGGTGTTTCAAACCCCCAAACATTGTAGATGCTTGGAGACTCAAATGTGAACTTAATCGTCTTATCATCAAGAAGCTCAATTCCTGAAATGGTTGTTGCTTCACCTGATCTGAATTCATCAACACCAACCACCCCATCCATGAACAATCGATGTTCGCCTGAATACTGTTCATTTGCAAGTGCTTCATAAGAAAATTGAACATCTGATATCTTCACTCTGGAACCGTCTTGAAACAATAAATTGTCCTTAATTCTAAATGTATATTCAAGCCCATCCTCACTAATAACAAAGGTATCCGCGAGTAAGGTCACAGGGTTACCAGAAAGGTCATGACCCATAAGTCCTTCAAACACCAGATCTCTTACCCAAGTCTCTGTAGTCCTTGTGGCGTAAAATGGGTGGAAATTAAGACTCAAGTTGGATGAGGTAACCACCAAAGTCTCTGTTCTTGCGAGAGCTGGGTTCAATTCATAAGCCTCCTCTACAGCACCATTTTCTATTTCCGGTGGTTTGGGTGGCATCCCTTTGTCGCTTGAATTAAAAGAGGAGCACCCTCCAAAGAGAAAAGTGCTCATCATTATAATTGTAATCAAAAGACATCTATGTCTATTTTTCATATCTTTGTCTCCAGTTTTATTCCTTAGGGGGCATTGGTATGACCAAATGCGCAATCGTATGTCTGAAAGTGCCCTCTCTAGGTTCTTCCTTATCTTTCAAAAAAGCTTCTACAACCGTACTGATCTCTCTATTCAATGTTTTGGCTTCGAGATCCGTCAGATAATAATCCCCTGAATAAGATATTTTCTTGGTCGGCCCATCTTGTAATCTTTCAATAGATTCGTAAAAGTCTTTGGAAACCGCTTCAAAAAAAGCAATCGACACCTTGCTGATTGTATGGTTCATTACATCATCAAGAGTCACCGCACTGCTGTCAATCAAGATTTTATAAGCAACGGGACAATAATACTTTTCTACGTCACCTAATTTTGATACTTCTTCAATTAATTCTACAATTCCAACTTTTTCGAGCATTTTAATATGATAATTGACGCGCCCGTGAGGTTCTTTAAGACACTCGGCAATCTGCTTTGCAGTTTTGGGTTGATTGTTGAATGCATCGATGATGTTCAACCGATACTGTTGAGAAACAGCCTTGATTTGTTCCAAATCCTTTAATACAATTGCGTCTTTCATAACCACCTGACCCTCTTAAAAATAATTTTACAACTATTTACATTATATAGTTTTGATATCTACACGTCAATAGACGGCAAATTCACACTTCCATAAAGATGTAAGTGATATCGTCGTTAAGCTCATCTTTGACGGGATTAATTTTAGCAAGAAGACGTTCATTGATCTCACGTAGTGAAAAATCCGCATTTTCCCTATAAAATTCAACCAAACTTTCGAGATCAAACACTCCGTTCTTCTCTGAATCAATCAGTCCATCAGTGTAAAATAATACGCGGTCACCTTTTTCAAGTATAATCTTTTCACTGACAAATTCAGGTGTGTAATAATCACTCAGTTTGCATATTGGAAAACCTTTGCTTTTATCCAGGTACTCTACCTTGCCGTTTTTCCTGAACCGGATAGGATTGCAATTGAGTCCCCCCGAACAATAAGTCAACACTTTGGTATTCAAGTCCAGTGTGGCGTATAAGAGGACCATATGCATCTCATCCGGAAAATTCATCAGGTTGAACTGATCATAAAAATGCTTGAGATTGAGATCGGGTTTATACCCTCTGTATCTCATTAGATTCTGATCGTTCGATTTTAGATAATTGCTACTGAACATGGTCATGAGCGCCGCAGATATACCATGTCCGGAAACGTCCATCAGGTATAGTGCGATATGGTCATCATCCAGTCTGTAAAGATCAAAAAAGTCACCACTCAGTCTTTCACATGGGAAATATTCTGATAGGAAAGTGACATCTCTATAATTGACTTTGGTCTTGGGAAGTAAAGACTGTTGAATCTTTTTGGCGTACTCAAGGTCGTCAATCAACTTATCATTGATTTCTCTCACCTGTAGTGTTTTCTTATCTATGATTTTCTTTAAATTCTTAGCATAAAGATTGAACTGATTTTGTAAGACCAGATGTTCTTGTTCCGGGATGATCAAATTGCTACGGTTCAATGAAAAATAATAATACCCGATACCAATGATCTGAAAGAAGTGCCCTTGAATGATATTTTCTGTACTCATCCTTGAAAGTGTCAGGTATACCTGTCCCAAAAACATGAGCGCAAAACCCAAAGTCATCATCCTGGATTCATTTTTTTCCTCTGTGAGGATCCTATTCAGCACAAAGACCAATAAAATCGTTGCGGTAAGCGCATTGATCAAGAAAATGACATTGGAGATGTTGACTTTGAACTTTATGAAAATTATAAGTACCACCAACTGAACAACCATCAGAATAAAGGCACTGATGGTCATTTGCAAATATCCTTTGAAAACTATGGAAAGCCTTCTTGCATATTGGAGTGGTATACATCCCAATACGAAGAACAGCCGTCCTGTACCAAGCAGATAGATAATCAGATCCATAAAGCGTTCATTATCAATGAAATGAAGACCGAGCGCTAAGATGTAATTGATAATCAACAGAAAAGAAAAATAAGAAACCGCTATGTTCCAAGTGTTGATTCTAGTTCTGCTGTTATAATAAGCAGCATTGGCGAGTAGTGAAAAAACAATGATGTCGAGACCTAAAACCACTGCAAAATAACCGCTTACATATCTTTCGAAATAAGGAAACACAACGAACGTATTCAACATAAGAAAACTGGATAACAAGACAAAAAGCACGATATTTGATTTCGATTCCTTACGGTTGTTTTGCATAAAAACCTCCATGACACCTATTAGAGATCAAAACCGCTGCCACCTATGAATTCCTTCAATATTGAAATCTTGGGCACCATGTCATCATCATTTATGGATTTGAAATAATTCAGGAATTTTCTAAGCATCAAAGCTTCAGCATATTCCGGCTCATCCGGTCCGATTTCCTCAAGCAACGGTAAGGCATGTTTTTTGAGTACTGCAAGTTCATACGGCAGAGATGTGTTAAACACTTCATCCGCTCTTTCTTGGAATGGAAAGATATATTTCTCTTCTCCACGGCGAACCGATGGCCACATTCCTATTGTTCTTTTTGCAGTATGACCTCTAAACTGGTTGTCTCTGACAATACGTCTAAGAAGTCTCGTTTGAGTGGTTGGAACACGATTGTGTTCATCGATGTTGAGTTGGGTCAATGCGCTGACATAGATTTTAAATTTGTCTCTTTTGAATATTTTTTCCGTCAACAGATCATTGAGTCCATGTATGCCCTCGATGATGATTGGTTGGTCCTCATCGATTTGAATCGGATTGTTTTTATACAGTCTTGTCCCTGTCTGAAAATCGAATACCGGTAAATCCACAGGGTCTCCATCAAGCAGTGACATAAGGTTTTTGTTGAAAAGTTCCACATCAACTGCCTCGAGCGATTCAAAGTCGTAATTGCCATCGGCGTCTAGTGGTGTTTTGTCACGGTTCACAAAATAATTGTCGGTTGAAACAGTAATAGGATCCATACCATTGACTTTCAGCTGAATTCTAAGTCTGTTGGCAAATGTTGTTTTTCCTGACGATGAAGGTCCCGCAATCAAAATGACTCTCTTGTTCTTCTTAGTAATCTCATCTGCGATGTATGCAATTTTCTTTTCATGCAACGCTTCTGCAATCTGAATCAACTCATGATGCTCATCTTTCATGATGATATCGTTCAAATTGCTCACATAACTTATGTTGAGTATATCTGACCATCGCTCGGATTCTTTGAATACATCAGCTATTTTGGGGGATTCCACAAACTCAGGCAACTCAAACGGATTTGAGCTGATTGGATGCATGAGAATCATCCCCTCATCATATTTGATGATATCGAATTTTTTTATATAACCCGTACTCGGCACCATGTATCCATAGAAGTAATTTACAATTCCTTCGCACTCATACAGTCTTATGTAATTCTTGGGTCTGTATTTCAGCAGATTGACTTTTGAGAACATGTTTTGTCTCTTGAAGGCTTCAGAGGCTTCCGCAATAGTACTGGTGAATTTTACAAAAGGTAGATCGCGTTCAATGAGTTCATGCATTTTTTCTTTGATGAGTTCATAATCATCGTGATTCAATCTTCTCACATAGTCAAACTCACAGTAGAGTCCTTTGCTGAGAGAATGTTCCACGCGCACCTTTATTCCGTCAAAACATTCAATCGCCGCTCTGATCATGATGAATGAAAGTCCGCGCTGATAAATCCTGATTCCATCGGAATAGGAAAGATCAATTAGATGAATTTCACAATCCTCTGAAATCTGCTGGGTCAATTCTTTCAAAATATTACCGCACCTTACAGCCACAATAGTAGGCATTGACTCAGTCTGTAATCTCCTAATGACGTCCTCATAAGTGTCTGTTTCATTAGCTTCAACAATGCCGTATCCATTGACGTTCAGTTTGATCATGTAAGCCTCCTCATAATTATCTATTGCTTTGCTTTTTCACTGGATTCTGCTAAAAACTTAAGAATGAGTTTATTGATGTCCGTATATTTATAGCTGTAAACTTCTACCTTGAGCGCTTCAAGACATTCCCTGAAATCATCAAGCACATTATATGGATTGCCGTAAACCTTTTGGATTTCCTCTAGACTGACCCCTTTGAACCCATGTCCGATCAAAGATTCGTGTCTGAGTTCAATGAGTTGGTTCATTTTTTCTGTATTCATGATTACTATAATCTTATCGATGCGGTCATTTTGCTTGGCATGCTTTTTAAAATAGGAATTGAGCGCATAGATCAGGTTGCTGTTGAATATTTTATAGTGATTTCTAAGAATTTTTAAAATCTCTTTTTTCTGAAGAAATTTCATTTGAAAAGTAAAAGGACGATCCTGCATTTGTGTTTTTATGAACATATACTTATAGATTGCCTCTTTGAATCTATAAATTCTACCGAGAAAATCGATGTACTCCTCATTGACGAGCTGAAACTTCAAATTTTCAAGAAGTTCAGACATCAGCGCGTCAGGTTGACCTTCATTGAGGGCCTCGAAGTTCTTTTTGATGGCATTAAGTCTCGAATCCTTCATCAAGTCAGGTGACAAATTGTTGAGCTTTTTGCGGGCGGTCTCAAAATCAAAATTGACCGCATAACGGCATGCGTCAACAATCACAGCCGCATTGGTGTCATAAAGGTTTTTCTCTTTGAGAACTTCAAGGGCACCGCCGTAATCATATCTCTCTATCAACTTTTGCACAACATGCATGGATTCAATCATAATCTCACCTTTTCTTGATACTTTCTATAAATGCGTCAATATCAGTAGACCCTGCTTCAAACGTCTTATCGCCCAATATGAGCTTGTAACTGTGCAGCAACTGATTATTGATTTCTCCATATCTTCTGCCTCCATATTTCAGGTCGCCGACAATGGAGTGTCCGATCAATTGCATGCTGGCTCTGATCTGATGACTTCTACCTGTGATGAGTTCCACTTCCACAAGAGTGTAGTTTCCAAATCTTTCAATTGGTCTATAAAGGGTATGGCAGAATTTGGCTTCGTCTGTATCATGTGGAACGATACGAACAGTATTTCTGACCTCATCCTTGATCAAATAGCCTTTTACCTCTCCTTGCTTTACGATTTCTCCCTCGACCACACACTGATAAAACTTCTTGATCGATCTCTCTCGCATCAAAGCATTGTATTTTTTAAGAGCATCATAGGTTTTGGCGAATATCACGAGTCCACTGGTGTTCTTGTCCAGTCTATGAACTGGTGCCGGTTTAAACGTTTTGGTGCACAGATTTTTCAGATAAAATTGTACGATAGTGGCAAGCGTGTTGCGATACTCATCCTTATCTGGATGTGTCAACATGCCTTTAGGTTTGTTGACGACCAATAACTCATCATCTTCATAGACTATATCTAGTCCGATTTGGTCAGGTATTGTCACAATTTCGGGTTTGATCATGGCATCGAAACTTTCATCACTTAAAAAGACTTCAATGACGTCATCCAGTTTCAGAAAATAGTCTTCCTTGGTTGTTCTGACTCCATTGATTTTAAATACCTTTTTACGCAATAGTTTATAGATGTTGCTCCTTGTGGTATTGTTGAAATACTTAAGTAAAAATCTATCCAGTCTTTGCTCAGCCTCATTGGCTGTAATTTCTATTCTCTTCATTTCTTCCTCATTTCAATAGGCGATTGATAGCACTGTGTATTGCGTTTTTACGGTGTAACCGATTTTTTCATATAATCGTATGGCATCAATATTGTTGCTCACGACAAACAGATAGGCTTTCTTTTGTCGTTCCAAAATCTTTTTGGTCAAAAGACACGATATCACATAGCCAAGACCTTTTCTTCTATAGGTTTCAGAAACATAGATACCTCCAATTATGCCTATTTCATCAGTTTCATCTTCTATGAGACCTTGTGCCACAATTTGGGTTTCATGCAGAAAAAGGACATAATTGCCTTCTTTCATCATTGCTCTCAGCTCTTTTAAAATGTCATTGATCGCCTTGATATGCCTTCCAAAATGTTGTTCTACTTCAATGAAAAATTTTATATCTTTAAATAGATTCTCCATGAATTTTGAGTTCTCGATAGTGAGAGCCTCTCCATCGACAACTGTATAGGCACTATCAGGCAAACATGCCTCTACGCGTCCTTCAAAACCCATCAAAATTGAATTGGTTTCCTTAATCTCGCTCACCGATCTGCATAGCATCTTATAAATGGCTTCGACTTGAACTTTTGGCCCTTTAACAAATTTAGGTTTGTGTAGCTTGATCGATTTGAGCACATTCAAGTTTCCAAGGACTTTGTCATCCGAAAAGTGAAGCGCCAAGGCACTTTTCTTTGAAAAATAAAACATTCCCTTCAACGCCTTTTGTTCCATGTAACCGTAAAAAATTCCATTATTAAGTCCTTTACTGAAATCTTCCAGAGGCTTTTTCAAATATATCGTTTCTTCATAATATGTCTCAATGTATTCTCTCATCATATCTAT
>JAIOSU010000230.1 GCA_021107455.1 Clostridiales bacterium
AAAAGTTTCATTCTATGACTCACATTTTTGATTCCAAAACTTCTTATGGTTTGGTGATCAGTTGGATCGCTGAGCACTTGGTTGAGCTTATCCATATGATCCTCTGACATGCCGACGCCATTATCTGAAACGATAATTTCATATGCGTCCTCATGCATCTCATCATAGATACGGATCAAACCAGTCTCGGACAAATATTTGAAACCGTGCTCAATCGCATTTTCAACAATGGGTTGAAGTGACAATTTTGGAATCATGATCGATTCCATCAACTCCGAAACCTCTATGCGATAGTCGAACACATCAGAATACCTCAGCTTTTGGAGCTCAAGATAATCCAGGGTGATTTTGAGTTCCTCTTTAACAGTTATCACATCGGCTCCTCCCGATAGTGAGTTCCTGTAATAATCAGCCAAACGCCTTGTAACCTTTTGAGCCTTCCGTTCTTGACCGAGCTGCGATAATTTTAATATGATGTCCAGTGTGTTATAAAGGAAATGAGGCTTGATTTGCTGTTGGATTAAAGCGAGTTCGTACTCACGTTTTTTCTTTTCTTCCCTCTCAACGTCAAAAAGCAGCTTTTTGATCTGCGCCGACATGTGATTGAAGCTCATTGCAAAAAGACCTATTTCATCATTGGTCTTCATCTTGAACCTGAAGTCAAAATTACCCTTTGATATCTCCTCGACACCATTTTTCAGCTTCATTATTGGATTGGTGATCAAACGATTAAGTGCAAGAGTCATCGTTATTTCCAGTAAGATGATGGTTATAAGCATGATGATGATCAAGAGGATGATATTGGCCAAATCCTGTGTAAACAAGTTGAGATTGGCTTTGCTGAGCAGTGTCCATCCGAGCTTTTCAATCTGAATCTTTGAAATCAATGTCCGTTCTCCACCATCGCTCAAAATGTCTGAAGTGACATTTCCACTTATGAATTCTTCAACTTTCTGGCTGGATTCTTTATCTTCAACTGTGGTGGTCAGTAGTTGATGCTCCGCATTATAAATATCATAATCCGCCAATTGTCCACTGATTAAACTAGTAAATACTCTCTCGTCAATATTGACGAAAAGGTATCCTATGGTTTCTCCTGTGTTGATATTCCATACTTTCTTACCAAGCGTCAACATTTTTTTGTCAGGAGATTTGGTCAAATACTCACGATTTGAAAGTTCGAACCAAACGCTGTTGCCGGTTGTTGCCGTCAGCGTTTCATACATTTGTGAATCCAAAATGGCGTTTTTTCCCTTTTGAAGTTCATAATCCGAATAATATAACCTGTTGTCTATATCTACAAAACCAATGGAATCTATGGTTTTGTAGATCAATTTTGCATATGCGAGCTCATTGGATATGAGATTATACAGTTTGATGTCACTACTTAATGTTCCATGAAAAGCGTCACTGTTGAGTAATCGATTGATGCTTATGGTCAAAAGGGTTGCACTCCCCTCAGCCTCTGATAGGATGCCATCTACTCGGTCGGAAATCAACACGTTGTTGTCTGACATGCTGGAAAGGCTGCGCTTGATGATGGCACTCTCATAAAACTTCATGGAAATTCCGGCAAACAGAATCATTGGAATAATGGCAAGTGGCAAATATAGGTATATGATTTTTCTTTTGATTGAAAGGTCTTTAAATGTCACTGCATCCTCCTACGAAACTCAAATGATGGAAATTCATTGCCAGTTATAAGAATCGTACTTTAATTATTGCGGTTTATCAATAAAAAAACTAGAATTTGCTGAAGCAAATTCTAGTTTTTCGAGTAATTAAGTTTCAGAAGGATCATAACGGAGCATGGATACATTGTCTCCTATGTTTGAGGCTAGTATAGTTTATATAGGAATATTTCGAAATGTCAGCTGAGAGGCTAGTATAGTTTCGCTTCGCGAGAACCATACCGACGCCCAATGTTTCGTTTCACAAAACATTGAAGCTAATAAGTTTCCTTCAACATACTGAACATATTGACATAGGCTCCTGTGTTTGCAGGCAAACACCACGTCGCCTAATATTTCCGCATCGCGGAAATATTACGGCTGCATAGCACCAAACAATACCAGCCAAGCCAGAATTGATTTTGCTACCAAACTTAAAGTAATATAAACTTTTTCTCCGTATATATAGTTACTCCATTTTCCAATTTTCTTATACTGCAGAACCATATTTACCGGGAATGTGTTGAATGCCACGAAGTAGGTTCCGACAATCGCCCATACGAACCATGGTACCTGATCAAAATTGCCATTGCCAAACATGTAAAGCAATATGGCGATCCAAGGTCCGATTCCTGCAATTGAGCCCCAGATGAATGGTCCCCAAATGACTTTTTTCTTGTCTTTGCCTGAGTTGAGTTGCTCCATGACCAGTCCAAATAGATTCATGGTGGCATTTACGATGAAAATAAGTGTCAATGACGCTATGTCATAGATACCAAATAATGTGGAAATCAAAACGATCATAATTGAGGAACTGAGAGCGTACTCAAACCATCTGAATTGATTGATGCCTTTTTCAAGATCTGAATTGTATTGATCGTTGAGTTTTTTAGGAATTGAGATTAAGGCATGTGCCAAAGCTGAAATCAATAAAAATGATGCTACCATAAGTCCAAAGGGCAATTCAAAAAGTATTTTCGATGCGGATTCCAGACTTTGTGTCTGAGTGTTGAATGCTAGATAAAATTGTGTGATATTCGGTTTGAACTCGGCGATGTTTTGAATAACAGTTGTTGCGAGAAATAACATAATCACACCTTGTATGAGGTGTAGTGCTCCCATAACCATATTGAATCTTCTTAATTTTTTTAGTGTTATCTCTTTCATAAGTGACCTCCTGTGCACGATTTGAAATATTTTTTTTGTTTTGTATTTTAAATATACCCACTCTAAACAGAAAATAACACATATCGTGATATTTATTTTTACAATTGATTCTTTTATATTAAATGTGGTATCAATCAAACATCATGACAATTTAGAAAGGAGACTACTATGTCCAGTAAAAAAGATAGAGCAAAAGGTGCACTTATGGGTGCATTCATCGGTGAGGCACTTGGAGTGGGACCACATTGGTATTACGATCTTGAGGAGCAACGTGCCGAGTATGGTGAATGGATAGATGATTATACCCTGCCAAAGGCAAATCGATACCATGACGGTCTAAAACCGGGAGAACTCTCACAGCAGGGATGGATCATTCAACTTATGGCAGAGTTTCTGATTGAAAATGGCGAATATGATGAGACTTTATTTTGCAAGATGATAGATGAAAAAGTATTGCCACATCTCGATGGTACTCCAATGGGTGGTAAAGGAGGCTATACCAGTCAAGTGATGCGACATTTATTCCACACGCGCGTCGAACTGGGTTTGCCATGGGATCAAGTCGCCAGTATCGCTGATACTTCGGAATCCCTTGAAAGAAATATTCCTAATGCAATTTTCTATGCAGATGATTTGGAAACCCTAAGCAAAGTGGTTGCAAGGAATACTGCACTGACACAAAGCGATAATGTTACTGGCTCCCTTTCAGTTGCATTCAACCTGGTCTTGGCGATGCTCATAAACGGTGAACTGCTTGATGAATCAATAAGTATAAAATTGATGAAAAAAGTGCATAAGGGCGAGTTGCCATTTCATGCAGTCACATCGTCAAATCTTAGTGCACCAAAAAAAGGTGAACAGGCAAAACCAAACGAAGGATTATTCGCATCTCCAGACGCACTATTATCTCCTGGCTACATGGCAAAGGCTGCATTGGATAAGGACATTCAGATTGAACCCGCATGGAAAGTTTCAATCGTTTATGGAATGCCTTGTGCTATTTATCATATGTTACCAGCCGCATATTATCTTGGTGCAAGATTTGCAAATGATTTCGAGGCAGGCGTATTACACGCACTTAATGGTGGTGGCCAAAATCAGGTAAGAGCCATGTTGACTGGGGCACTGATTGGTGCTCAAGTAGGGTTTTCTAAGATTCCGAAACGTTTTGTGGATGGGCTTAAAGATAAGGAACATCTTCTGGAGATTGCGGAGAAGTTGTCGGATAATTTTTTGCGGAGCAAAAAATCGCGTAGTTAAGTTTCCGTAGGAAACTTATTAGCGTCTCAGCATATATTTCGAAATTTTCCTAAAGAAACTATACTAGCCTGTGAAACGAAACATTGGGCGTAGGTAATTTTTTGTGAAGCAAAAAATCGCGTATTTAAGCTTCCGAAGGAAACTTATGTGACATACAGAACATATTCACATAGGCTCCTGTGTTTGCTTGCAAACACCACGTCGCCCAATATTTCCGCGATGCGGAAATATTGTACCTACGCGAAAACTAAGAGCGAGCAAATTTTTAATTTGCTCGCTCTTAGTTTTATTTTATTCAAAATGAACATCGCCCATAATTGTAGTTTCCATAAACTTTTTTATTTCACTTGGTGTTTCATAGTTGCCAAGTGCCCACATGAGTTTCATGACAATGGCTTCAGTATTCATATCTCCCGCATTGATGATCTCTGATGAACCAATTTGACCCACAGCGTAGACACCAAGTTCAGTACCATCTTCAATACATTGAGTTGTGATCACAACAGAAAGACCAGCATCAATGAGATCATCCAGCTTCTGAGAGATGTTGGAAGTCTCATTCGGTATACCACCTACTCCAAAACTTTCAACTACCACACCTTTGTAATTGGATTTAATATAATCAAACAATTCCGGTTTGGTACCTGGATGCAATTTCACGACGATTACGTCTTCTGAAAAATTGGTGTTGAGTTCCAGCGACTTACTTTTATCAATCACATAAGTCTTTGAATAGATCCCATGATACATGAGATTATT
>JAIOSU010000168.1 GCA_021107455.1 Clostridiales bacterium
AATTAGTTTGGCTTGATATGGTTACAATCCCATCCAAATGACTTTGTATTTCTTCCATTTTGCTCGACAACACCTTAATCGTTGAAAAACTGTCATTCATGGTATCATTCATTTTATAGACGGACTCTGTCATGGATTTCATCGACTTTCCGCTCTCACCAAAAGCTGATTTGAGTTTTACAAAAACCAGATCCAATTGTTCCATGATGGCATAAGTCTTATCTACATTCTCTCCGGAAAACCCTACACTCGAATTGATATCTGACACTGTGGATGCCGCTTCATCGACACTTTGTGCAAGCTCTTTGATCGCTTGATTGATGGCGACATTTCCATCCCGGTTTTCAATCATCTTGCTTGTACAGCTTTCCGTGGATTCCTTAAGATGCAAAGTGGATGCTTTGACATTGTCAAATACCTGCTTGAGTTTCGTGAACGCCTCTTCACTTTTCTCAGATTGGTTTTGTGCGTCCCGCACTGTTTCTTGTCCCCACTTGCTCAGAAGTAAAAGCACCAAGAATGCACTGAAAACCGCTCCCATTCTCGGGATGAATTCACCAAGTCCCATGCCACTGTCCATAATGAGATTTGGATCCACGATATATAATACGACAAGTACCGAATTAATGATTGCTCCGACGATGAACATTCGTTTGTAATTGAAATATAGTGCCTGCATGACCAGCGCAAGGATATAAATGTTGAACATTCTTGCAACACCACCGTTTATAATAGAAAGACCCAGTGATGCAAAGAATGGTAGAAAAATAACAAATTCACTTTTGAAGGTGAGAGAAACCGGAAGCTTACTCACGACGGTTGCGATTACCGCTGTCAACAAAGTTGCTACAAGAGCCTTTATTCCGTAAGAAAGACCACCATTGATATAAGCGGTCAGACTTAAAAAGAATGAAAAAAACCATATGAAGCCAATGTTTGCATTTACCGCTCTTTTAAGGTTATAGTTCATATTTTTATTCCTCCATTGTGTTCATTATACACCTTTTTTGTCGTTATATTTTGAGAATGATTATAGCATGACTCTTTACATCTTACAACCTTATACATATTGTAAACAGAATGCGAAAGTCGACAAAAATTAAAAAAATCCTTCTGCACACAAGGTGGCAGAAGGTTTTTTAAATTGCATATTTTCTTAAGTTATGGATTTGGCCAAATCTCTTTTGGGTGAAAAATTGATTTGAGAAATCAGAATACCAGCCAGGATCAAAGCACACCCAACAGCGCCACGAGCACTCATGCTCTCACTGAGTAAGAGAGCTCCACCAATGGCACCGAAAACGGATTCCATACTTAAAATGATTGCGGCATGTGAAGGTTTTGCATCCTTTTGAGCCACGACTTGAAGCGTATACGCGACGCCAACCGATAAAAGACCTCCATATAAAAGTGGAATCATGCTTCCAGTAAGTCCTGCCACAGTAACTGTTTCAAACATCAGAGCTGAAATCAGGCTCAATATGGAACAAGTCGCAAATTGAATGCTGGATAGTTTAAGAGAATCCACTTCTTTTGCAAACTTGTCAATCGACAGAATATGAAGTGCCCAGAAAATTGCTGCAATCAATACCAATAAATCACCAAAAGCTATTGTGAAATTCTCGTTGACGCTAAGCAAATACAAACCTGCCAATGCTACGAATACTCCAACCCATGCATTTTTTCCGATTTTCTGTCTGAGAAAAATTCCGAAAAGTGGTACAAACACCATGTATAAACCAGTAATAAACCCGGCATTGCCCGCGGTAGTATAAGCTACTCCGACTTGTTGCAGCGTGGATGCCACAAACAAAACCGATCCAATGATCATCCCCGGCAATATAGTTTTTTTGAAAGTGATTTTCTCCTGTGGGCTTTTCTTTCCGAAATAATAAATCAAAGGCAACAATGACAACGAACCCAGTGCAAATCTTATTCCATTGAACGTGAATGCGCCAATAAATTGAGCTCCCACTCTTTGAGCCACAAAACCGAATCCCCAGATAGCCGCTGTCAGCAGCAGCAATCCGTTAGCTATTACTCTTTTATTCATAAGGACACCTCTGTAATTTTATATACAAATCATATCATTTTTTGCAAGTGATTTCACTGTATAAAATACAATAATACTAACTTTATTTTAGACTTTGTACATTGTGTATTTTCATCGCTATCGCCAATTGCTCGTAGAACCCACTGTCCATGTCAAGAATTTCTTTGATCTTTTCCAGCCTGTACCTCACCGTGTTCTTATGAATGAAAAGTGCATTGGCAGTATCTATGATATTGCCATCTTTTTCGATATAGATTATAGCAGTCTCAAATAATTCAGTGTTATATTTCTCATCATAATTCTTTATTGGGATGGTCAATCCTTCATAAAATGAACGCATCCAGATATCGTCTTTATACGGCAGCACAACACTATAAAGTCCAATCTCACTGAATTTTTTCATACCAATGGTTGTCACCTCAGATGTTATTTCCGCATACAAACTTTCATTGATGCCTGTATTGAGTGCACTGAGATCCTTATGAGAGTTACCGATACCTACATAAAAAGCTTCTGGATCTATGGGAAGAGTTTCAAATAAAACTTTGACCATCGGATCGAGTTCACCGGAATCTATTTTTTCTGCGGTTAAAATCAACAATATACCACCACGGTACTTCATAGCTGTACTATAAAGATTGAGTGAACCAAACTTTTTTATTTGTTCTAAAATGGCGATAATCTGGTGGTCGTCCGCGTATTGTCGACTCTTAATGTAGACTGAAAAGAAAGCATCTTTGAAACTGCTGTTGATTTCATATGCAATTTCTTTGACTGTCACTTTGTCCAGTTGCTTTTTGATCAGAATATCCACCTTTGTTTCCAAGAGCTCATAGTTTCCAGCAAACCGGATCTTATCCATCACCTCAGTTATAATGTCTTCAAAGTAGGCACTGTTATCGAAAATAAAAATCGGAAAATCATTTTCGTTTGAAAAGCGAACTACTTCTTGAGGCAGTTCATTATAGTAGACATTCTTGACAGCCAGCCCACTAACTCCACAATTTACCAGTTCCATAACTGATTCGAGAATATAATCCGGATTGTCTTTAGCAAACATCAGACTTGAAAGAACAAATTCTCCCTTTATGAACTGTCCCTCTTCCTTTATGAAAAATTCCCAGTCGAGTATCCCCACTTTCTCAATAGGATTTCCAAGGCCACTTACGCCGGAGATCAATCTGAATTTTCTAAAAGTATTGAGTTTGGTCGCATCATATATCGTTATGCCCATTCCATCACCACCTTAACTCTCAAGCAACAGTTTTCTCAACTCTTTGATGTCACCTACAACAAAATCCGCTCCTGCACTTCTTAGCTCCTCAGAGGATCCATATCCATATTCCACACCTATGGAATCAATCCCCACGTGTTTCGCACCTGCGATATCGTGTTTTCTATCTCCTACCATAACAACTTCTTTTGGATCCCGTATCTCAAGAGCTCCTAGTACAGCCTCAATCACTTCAGATTTCTTGGTGCGCCCGCCGTCCAAATGACTCCCAAAAACCACTTTAAAGTACTGATTCATAGCAAAGTAGTCTATAATTCTCTCTGCGAATACCGTTGGTTTCGACGTGGCCACAGCCATTATGGTACCAGTACTTTTAAGTTCATCTAACAAATCTTTAATGCCGACATAAATTTCATTTTCAAATATGCCCTCATCTTTGAAATACTCTCGATAACATTCAATCGCATGTTTCGCTTCGTTTTCTGTAAACCCATGAAATTCAATAAAAGAATCTAGTAACGGTGGTCCAATGAAGTTCGTCAGCTCTGCTGGATTCACATCAATGTTTTTCATTTTCTTCAGCGCATGTGCCACTGATTTTGTTATGCCTATCACAGGATCGGTCAAAGTGCCGTCCAGATCGAATAGAATATATTTATATCTCATAGTCACCTCTCGCTATTATTATATCAGAAGAAAACCCGCTCATTTTGACTTTTTTCATCTCAATTGAGTATGTCATGATATATCGGGTATGTTACAAATGATAACCATTATCATTACCTTTCGTTTAAACAAGGAGGTTACTCATGAAGAAAAAGTTATTTGCTATGACACTAATTGCCGTATTGACATTATCAGCACTCGTTTATGCCGCAGATCATGTCACTAAAATCGAAGCATACCTGGTCAATGATTTGAATTTTAATGTAGATGGGTCAAGTTGGTCCCCGAAAGAAGTGGACGGATCCCCTCTAACTCCAATTATCTACAATGACAGAACATATGTCCCTGTACGTTCTTTGCTTGAAGACAAAGGCGTAACGGTTGGGTTTGATGCAGATTCCAGAACCGTCATTCTTGACTACTCTACCATAAAACACATCGACAAATCTACTCCACTATTAATGCAAGCTCTTGCTGCACCAACAGGAGGTGGTGGCGCTGGAAAAGTGAGTTTCAGAATGAATCCTGATTTTGAAACCATTCCAATTCCGATGGAACAGGAATATTCATTTGACATGGCTCAAGATGCAATGATTATGGTTGATGGGAAAGAAATTGAAGGCAGCATCGACGAGCTCATGATATTTGCTGAAAGTTGGAACATGAAGTCCATTGAAATGGACATCGACGAAGACTCAGGAGAAGTCAAGAGCGCTTCAATCATTTCTATTGGCGATGGTTCAGATGATCAAGCTCTCGCAAGAAAAATTGATGTCGACATCGAGATTTCCGGACCACCTTTCAAAATCAAAATCAGAATTAGTTTTTAAATTCATGCTTTAAAAAAACGCTCTTGAATGAGCGTTTTTTTGTTGCTATTTGAACCTATAGACTTGAAGTCAATGCATTCATTAAAATCAGATATAGATCAGAACCACTCATGCTTTCCATAACTATATCACTGGCATCCTGATCGATATAAAGCAAGTCATGAATGCCAAAGAGTGCAACATAACATTCCGATTTAACCACGGACTCTTCGGATTCGACTTTACCGTGGATTATATTAAAATAATACTCTGGAATCAAACTGTGCATCGCTAGATCCATTGCAACTGCGGACAAAATCCAAAGACCACTTTTTTGCTCAAACAAGCCTTGCTTTTCCAGGTCAAAAATTGCATTATCGATTTCATAGGCCGTAGGTGACTGATTCCCAATTAACGCATTCAAAGCACTTACGAGGTGAAATGCATGATGATCAGCATTTTGCTCAAGCAAAAGCTCCTCTGATGTGAAACCTAGTATCACATCTTCGCGGGTCAATAATTTGAGATTCTTCTGTCTCATGAGATCAAGTGCCAAAAGGAATACATAGGCTGATGCTCTGCTCAACTTGACTTTGAAATTCACATTGACAAATCGACTTGTTCCAGTGAATTCTGAAAGAATGTTTCCTGTTTCCTCATCCAGCGGTGGATATTTGAATATAAACCCGTCTTTAGTGGCATCCACAGAGCTTTTTTTGTTGCCATTAAAATAGACAATCTTGTCGACAGGTGCATCAACACCAGTGATTCTTATACGCGTATAGGCATCTGACTTAGAGAGAACGTCTAGCGCATTATAAGCATCAGGCTTCAAATTGCCTTCATTATCAATAATACTTTGATCAATCATACTCTTTTTATTTTCTTCATTGAATCCAGTTTTTTTCTCTGAGAAAAGTGACATTGGTGAGATTTGTGTGGCGTCTTCAAATAGTTGAGACAACCAACCGAACTCTTCTGGTTTCAGTTTCATTTCAATCGACATTTCAACCTCCAACTTTTGCATCCACATAGCCAGTTGCTTTTCCATAACTGTCCACGAATGTGCTTTTTATTTTATCTTTCACTTTATCGCCTGTTCCTTCACGAATAATAGTCTTGGTCAGACCTTTGGTGAGTGGATTGTTGTTATAGATTTTTCCAAGTGAGTAGTCATGAACATCTACCGAAGATCCCTTCGGAATTGGAATTTTGCTCTTGATTTTATCGAGTCCAAGATCTGTTGCGGCATCTACTGCACCCTTAAATCCACCTTTAAGTGCACCTTCATAAGGATCTTTTCCCTGAATTTCAGCGTCCAGTGCGCCTTGTGCAGCCTCGTTTGCAGTATTGACAATCGCAGAACTGAATGGATTTTCACTTCCGAGTTTATCTTTGACGACTTCAGTGGCTGCTCCAATGAATCCTTTAGCGAGATGCTTTCCGGCATTTTTAGGGTCTGCCATGCCTTCACCCATTCCACCCGCTATGTTTTTGCCTGCTTTGTACGCCAATTTGATCTGCTGACCCGCTGGTCCTGTCACGTGAGATAAGCCTTCTACTGCCATGTCTGCACCGTATTGTATCCATTCAGTGGCGGATGTGAGCATATCCCAATTGTTTGCACTGTTTGCGGCGTCCTCCATCTCTTTATTCAACTTTTGCATTTTGGCTTCAAGTTCACTTTTTTTAAGCGCATCTGCCTTAGTAATTTGCTGCTCAAGTTGCTTTTTCTCTGCGTTGTATTCGTCAACGATTTTTTTGAACTCAGCACCTGGTCCTATTTCTCCTCGATCCCTTGGGACATAGTCAATTGAAGCATTGTTTTCAGAAAGTGTTTTCGAAAGTTCTTTCTCTCTTTCTGCAAGTTGTTTGATTCTAAACTCGATATCTTTAGTATCAAAACCCGCTTTGCCATAGCCACTTAATGTTGCTTTAAGTAGTGCTTGTTCCTCTTTGATGGCTATCATATCCACTTGTCTTTGATTGATCCACTCGTCTTTAGCTTCAATTTCCGCTTGTTTTTCTGCTTTGTTGACCTCAATGACATACTTCTCATAGTCTTTTTGTTGTTTTTGTGATTCAAGATACTCGATATACTCCTCATATTGTTTGTTTATGATGGCGGTACCTGGGTCGGACTGATCGGCAGTTTTATTGGATTCTTCCCACTGTGCCTTGAGCTCAGCCATCTCATTATCAATACTTTTAATTTCCTCGTCCAGAATTCTTTCAGCTTCAGTATAACCCTCAATATGGGCTTGTGACTGAAATTCAGCGTCTTTTGCAGCAGCTTCTGCCACTTCTTTCGCGATTTTTTCAGCATCGCCAAAAACAGCATTCTTTGCCACACTGATCATTGTGCTTGCAGCTCCAGTGGCTACCATCGTTGCGGTCGTATCAATGATAACAATCCCAAAACTCTCACTGGATGAATTTGTGACATGGTCAATTTTTATTTTCAATATAACCCCTTCTTTCATCATTCAATTGTTTGCATATGGTTATTTCAGGTATAACTGGACATCCACCATAACATAGTGGGTAGTTGGTGCACGATGTACACCTTCTTTCGAACCGTTTTCGAAAGTCATTGAATGTCTCGGAATTCCACGCAGCTTCCAAAGAAAAAGTGCTTAAATCCACAGATTGCTTAGGATCCTGTTCAAACGAGCAAGGATAGAGCTTAAAATCAGGTGAGATATATGCGGAAAACCGAGCCGCTTCACAAGGTTCAATGGATTCTGGCAACAAGTTCTCAGTAAAATTCAGTAGTGCCGGAACAGAGCAACTGTCAAATCCACACTTCTCTGCTATTTCAGGTATTCCAATATACTTAAAAAATTCCGCAACATCCGGATTTTCAACACTGAGCATGTTATGAACAGTTCCAAGACCCACCGGCTTATGAAGTAAGAATATAATTCGATTGATTCTATCGAAATATCGCTTCGAACTTAAAATTTCAATGGCTTCCTTAATAGTACTTTTGCTCAGTACGTAGTGAATATTTGTTTTGATTCCATAATCTGTAAGCATTTCTATAGCTTTGTCTGTGTATTCGTTTCGATAATAACTGACAGCCACAGCTCCACAGAATCTCTTGATTGCGGGCAAATGAATTTTATGAAGCCCCAATCCTGAAGTCGTAAAATTTGGAACCACGCCATTTTCCGACGAGTACTGCAGGATTTTAATAAAGTCCTCATGTTGATCCGGATCCCCGCGACCACCAAGTGCAATCTGGAAAGTTCGACCTTTGATCTCATCGATGATGGCTTTGAAATTTTCAAAAGACATATTGGGAGCATTGATCTCAGAGCCGCTTTGATAGCACTCCACTCCAGACTGAAGACATAGACCTGATAAGCCGTGTTTACAGTGCCCCATGATGCCAATGTCCAGCAATTCTGGAAAACTCGCCTGAAATGGATCTATTTCAGTCTCAGTTCCGTCCTCTGTCAAGATCCCAGAACGAGCCGAAAAACCTGACTCTTCATCAAAGGTAGCTATATAACTGTTTTTTTGATCATAAATTGTTTTCATACCATCACATCCATCCTATACTTTTGATGCTGGTAACGAGATGAAACTCAGGGCGATTCCTGCTACAAGTGCAATAGCTCCCAAAATATAACCACCATACATAAGACCCATCAGTATAAGTGGTGCATCCAGTAACAATCCAATTACAAATCCACTTAACAGTACAAAAGTTTTCGCTTCAAGTTGCTTTGGTTTACTTCTCTTCAGTAGTTTAGATACATCCTGAATCAGAAGCATCATAAACTTAACGATTCCATTTTTATTCCCCTCTCCTAAAATGTAACTGACCGCAAAGGATATAACAATCGCAACGAAATATTTGTCCATCTTGTTACGTGCTCCACTGAAACGGCTATAGCTTGCGAAATTGTTGGCGACTATCAGTCCTATTCCACCACCAAGTAATAGAATGGAGTACGCTCGTGTTTCAAGTTCAGCTCTTTTCTTGTTGAACTCAGGAACAATATTTGTAATAGGCTCGACGGCCTTACCAAACCCTTCGCGCAT
>JAIOSU010000233.1 GCA_021107455.1 Clostridiales bacterium
ACATCAAGATTCACAGCATCAATATTTTGGAAATTCAAAAGGCCATCAGTGAGCATTGTCCATCTGAAGAAATGACCATCATTTCAAGAGTGTTTATGATGAAGATCGCTGAGAAGATTGCCACTACGATGGACTGTAAATGTTTGATCACCGGTGAAAACCTTGGTCAGGTCGCCAGTCAGACCATGGAAGGGCTCACGGTTACCAATAGTTCCGTGAACATGCCAATTCTCAGACCACTGATCGCATATGATAAAGTGGAAATTATTGAAATTGCAAAGCAAATTGATACCTTTGAGATATCGATACTGCCTTTTGAAGATTGTTGTACAGTATTCTTGCCAGAACGTGTGGTGACTAAACCGAGACTTGAAAAAATTGAGGCTTCCATTGCACTGCTGGATGTGGAAGGGCTCATTGAAAGAGCGATTGAGCTTCAGGAAGTGATTATTGTTTCTGAGGGTGAAATTCTTAAGAGTGCTTCACACTCTTAAGAATCGCGTAGTTAAGTTTCCGAAGGAAACTTATTAGCGCCTCAGCTTACATTTCAAGATGTAGATGTAGGAAATTTCATTCTGCACAATATAGAACATAGTCACATAGGCTCCTGTGTTTCAATGTTTCGTTTCACAAAACATTGAAACACCACGTCGCCCAATATTTCCGCAAATGCGGAAATATTGTACCTACGCGGATGCTATGAACCCACAAAAAAAACGTATGCGATATCCTCACATATATCTCGATCAAATTAACTGAGATCGCTAATAAGTTTCCGAAGGAAACTTAACTACGCGGATGCTCTGAACCCATAAAAAAAAAGATATGCATTTCTGCATATCTTTTTTTTTATGGGTTCAGAGCATCTAACTCCTCAGTAGTATAATTCGGGAATGTCTTGACGTTGTACGATGGAATGATGGAACCATCAGGCAATTGAATGTCATCGTTTTCAAGAACTCTTGACCCTGCAGGCAATGTCAGCATTTGACCATCGCTTAATTCTATCGGGTAAGGTCTTTGAATGTAGAGGACACCAGTTGCGAGCATTACAGTTGGTTTTACACCAATATATCCACCGAGGTCATAAGGATCTGGTGGCTCTGGAATGAAAGTTTCCTCAGTATGAATGTCACATTCCGTGACAGGAGCATCATACATCATATCTTTTATGGCTATCCCGCCATGATCCGCTGGATTATAAGGTTCAGGTCGCTGAACGAATACTCTGGATTCAATGGTCTCTTCAGGGCAAAACTCAGTTACGAGTTTTCCACTTTCAGTACAGATTTCCACCATGACATGGACATCGTCTTCTTCAGTTGGCACTGTGCCTCTTAGAAAGATTTCTGAATATACTGTGCCTCTAGGGTCGAGGTAGGACAGTTCAGTAGGCAGTTTGCCTGAAATTCTGTCCACTGATGCTCTTTCTATTCCAGATGGCACTTCAAATGCTTTGGATTCTAAATCGGTATGGACATCTGCCATGACAGTCTTCCAAAATTGTGCTGCAATTCTTGAACCTTGGTCGAGTGGAATGTTCAGGTCGTTTCCGAACCAGACACCACCAACATAATATGGGGTGTATCCGACGAACCAAGCGTCAATGTTGCTTGAAGTGGTACCGGTTTTACCCGATACAGGCATGACATCGTTATTGGGTGACAATTTCGCTGCAGTAGCTACACCGGAGTTGACACTTGTCATCAACATGTCTTGTACGATGTAAGCGACGTTTTCATCTACTATGACTGATTTTTCAGGTCTCTTCTCAATAATGATATCGCCTGAACTATTTCTAACGGTTTTATAAGTGTAATAATCGTTGAGCACACCTTTGTTGGCTATAGCGCCGTATGCATTGGTAAGTTCAACTGGTGTGATGCCTCTGGTCATACCTCCAAGTGCTACTGAAGCGACGTTTGCATCATTGGTCGGACCACTGGTCACAAGTGTTGAGATGCCAAATTTCTGAAGGTAATCAAGTGATGTGTTGACACCCATATCTATGACCATCTTCGCCGCTGTGACGTTGATGGACCACTGGACGGATTCTCTCAGGTTGACGAGTCCCCAGTACTTATTGTAGCTTGAATAAGATTCGTACCAGTTGAATGGCCATCTGACCGACGGATCACCAAGGAGGTAGGAAGGTCTGTCATCAACGACTGTTGCCGCTGTGTATCTTCCTGAATCGATAGCTGGTGTGAATAATGAGAGCGGTTTGATGGAAGAACCCGGTTGACGTGGGTTTGTCGCTCTGTTGTACATCTTCTGTCCTGTGATATTTCTTCCGCCGACGATCGCTTTGAGTTCACCGGTGTGGTAATCGATGATAACCATTGCGGATTGTGGCTGAATGACACCAATGTCGCTGATGACATAATTGTCACTTGCAATACGAAGATTTTTGTCGCCATCCATTTTGAAGAAATCCGGATTCTCGTTCAGGAATGCCTTCGAGATCACGACGTTGTCATTTTCATCAAATGATTTGTATTCGTCAGGCACAAGCAGGTCACGACCTTCATAGGTATAGAGATCTGAGAGGTTGTATTTGCCGCCTGTGAGTCTTTCTTCATCTTCTTCGTTGTGTGTGTAGGTTTCTCTGACGACGATTTGAATTCTCTTCAGAGTATCGTTTTCATATCGAGGATAAAAGTAAAAACGCTTGTTTTTCATGAGGACCAAATTGCCCGCATCATCGAAACTGTACTCAGTAGATGGGACAACAAGATTCTTTGCATCGTCGACGACGTTGGTCTGTCTGTAAACTCGGATGCTACCGGTTTCTTCAGAAAGGATATTGCCCTGGCCATCAAGTCTCACTGTCACTTTCGGGAAATTCTCGTTGTTGATGAGATAACCGAGATCGAATAGTGCTTTTTTCAGTATGACAACTTCATCGTTGTTGTTGCCTTTGGTGTAAAAGTCTTGTGTGAAGATCGACAGGTCCATTCCTGAGAGTTCACCGATCTTACCGAGTGTATTTTGTCCGGCGATGCCATCGGCAGTAAGCCCTTTATCTTTTTGGAAAGCTCTTACAGCAACTGCTGTGGATTCACCATAATAAGGAGTGAAATTGCCAAGTGCGTAATGGCTCTCCAGTGTCTTTTGAATGTCAAAGTCAATGGTTGATTCTATGACAAGACCGTTTGTGAAGAGCATGTTAGTGGCTTCAGTTTCAGAGTAATTGTATAGTTCCATCAAATCCTGTATAACTTCTTCTTTGACCATGTCTGCAAAGAATGAGGAAATTTCAGAACGAATGGATTTGCTTGGATTGAGTATGGTTTTTAAATCGACATTTTTACCAAATTCATATTCTGCATCTGTGATATATCCATTTTCATGCATCAAGTAGATGGCTGTCAAATATCTGCCTTCAACATTTGAATTGTAAACCAAGGTGTACTGTGGGTCTGTGTCATCAAGGACATATTCTTCATCAGTTACATCTTCTTTTCGCATGGTGATCATAGGCGTGTATATTGAGGGACCAGTTGTGATTCCCGCAAGTACGGCACCTTCGATATAATCGAGATCCTTTGCACTCTTGGAGAAGTAAGTTTGAGCCGCTGCCTCGACACCATTGGTATTTGCACCAAGGAAGATCTGGTTCAGATAGGCTTCGATTATCTGTTCTTTTTTCAGATATTTTTCAAGTTCGATTGCATAATAAGCTTCTTTGATTTTTCTATCGATACTTCTTGTGGATCTGATTTCGTAGAGATAAATGTTTCTGGCCAACTGCTGTGAAATCGTACTAGTACCACCAAGTCTTCTACCTGTGGTCAAAGTGTCTTTGACAGCGCCGAAGAGTCTGACGACGTTGAAGCCGTTGTGGGTCCAAAATGTCTTGTCCTCAACTGCGACAAAAGCATTGATGAGATCCTCGCTCATGTCTTCATATCGTACGACTGTTCTGAGTCCATCCGTCTGTATCTGCTCGAGTACTCGTCCTTCAGCATCGACGATGACTGAGTTCTCGGTCAACTTTGAGCTTATGGTCGCCGGATCGATTGGCTCCGTGTCTTTTATAACGCTCGTAATGTAAAGGTACACACCGCCAGCGCCTAGAAAACCTCCTAGAATCATGATTATAAGAAAAATTTTCAGTACATTCCAAAGTCCTTTGGAAGATTTTTTTGTTTTCTTTTTGGATTTTTGTGTGGATGAAACCGGCTTTTTAGATACCGGAATTGGTTTTTTGTTATCCATTTAAGACCTCCTGTTGCAACAAATGCTAGATTATTATATCATATTTCGTCAATTTCGGCTTTCTTTTTCAATTATATAATCATATTGTAACAATGATGGAACCAAATTGGTATTAGGCAATGGAAGGCTTTTGTAGTATAATGTCTATTAGAAAAGTAGGTGATTTATTATGGATGAAATTTTGGAAGAAAGACCTAGGGCAGTACTCATAGGCCTTTTTCAAGGTTTGAAAGATGAATACGACATAGATGAATCCATGAACGAACTTTCGGAACTGGCCAGAGCGGCGGGAGCTGAAGTAGCTGAAATCATGATCCAGAACAAAGCGAAGATTGAAGCGGCCACATATATAGGCTCGGGCAAGGTGGAGGAAGTCAAACTGATGGTGGAGCAAACGGGTTCCAATATGGTGATTTTCAACGATGAATTGTCCGGTGCACAAATCAGAAACCTGGAAAATCTCATGGATGTGAAGGTTATTGACAGAACTGCACTCATCCTGGATATATTTGCTGTAAGGGCACAGACGAAAACCGCCAAACTTCAGGTTGAACTGGCTCAGCTCAGATACCGTTTGCCAAGACTCACAGGATTTGGGGGGCAACTCTCCAAACAAGGTGGTGGCATCGGAACGAGAGGTCCCGGTGAGCAAAAACTCGAGATCGACAGACGAAGAATTCAGGAGCGTGTGGACGAGATCCGCAAGCAAGTGAAAGAAGTCCAGAAAAACAGGACGGTTCAGCGTCAGCTCAGGGAAAAACGCGAGGTGCCGATTGTGGCTCTTGTGGGATACACCAATGCGGGCAAGTCTTCTATCATGAATCAGCTCATCAGAATGTCCACCGAGGGCGAGGAAGAGAAGCAGGTTTTTGAGAAGGATATGCTGTTCGCTACGCTGGATACTTACAACAGGCGAATCGTGCTTGAGGATAAAAAGGAATTTATTTTGACGGATACTGTAGGTTTCGTGTCCAAATTACCACACAGCATAGTCGATGCCTTCAAGGCGACACTCGAAGAAGCGCTCAGTGCGGATCTGCTCATCCACGTAGTGGATGCTTCAAACCAACATTATCAGATGCAAATGGACGTGACACATGATGTGCTGAAAGAACTTGGTGCCGGAGAGCTCCCCATGATGACTGTTTTCAACAAAATCGACCTGGTCGAGGACCGGGAGGCGCTTTATGGAGAGGGCATCAATATTTCCGCAAAGACCGGGGAAAATTTTGATAAGTTACTAGAGTATGTGAAAAAAAGTGTGTTTAATTCGATGGTGAAGGCGACTTTCCTTGTGCCTTATTCAGATGGGAAGACAACCTCCTATCTTTGTGAGAATTATCAGGTCGACCACATGGACTATTTAGAGGAAGGGACTTTGCTCGAGCTGGAAGTTCAAGAAAAGGATTATAACAGACTGAGTCAATATTTGAGGTGAATAGGTCAAGTGAAATCATATAAAACCGTTTTTGCCTATGGCGAAGATGAACTGAGCATCAACAAGTCCAGGTTCATCGGGTATGCCACTCCAGTGGAGTCCGAAGCGGAAGCGGTCAGTTTTATAGAAAAAATTAAAAAGAAGCACTGGAATGCGACCCATAATGTGCCGGTTTACATTGTTGGAGAGGATATGATGTTACAGCGTTACTCTGATGACGGGGAACCTTCTGGCACTGCTGGCGTTCCGGTTTTGGAGATGCTGAAAAAAGAGGGGATCACAAACGTCTGCATTGTGATGACGAGATACTTTGGCGGTGTGAAACTCGGGACTGGCGGCCTTGTGCGCGCTTATACACAAACGGCTAAGGTGGCGCTGGATGCTGCTGGTGTGGTGGAAAAATCGGTTTACACAGTTATGGATTGTGAAATGGATTACCACTTCCACGGTAAAGTCCGCAACCATCTTATGGACTGGCCTGAGATCATTATTGGAGAGACCGTTTATACGGACAAGGTGATTGTGACCCTTTATATTCCTCCGGAGAAGTTGGAGGCGGTCACTGGAGAGTTGGTCGAATGGACTTCTGATCAAGTGACTATTGTAGTGAATGAGGATGTTTATCTGACCACAAAAGATGGAAAAATTTTTAACGGCTGATCAAAGGAGGCTTTGCTATGGAAATGAAGAAATTGATCAAGGATATGCTCGACAAAAAAGTAAGGGCAGTGGTGGGTGCTACTGAAAATACCGAGAAATTTGGAAACAAGATTTATAAGAAACTTAAAAAATTCGGATATGA
>JAIOSU010000299.1 GCA_021107455.1 Clostridiales bacterium
AACCATCACAATGACGGTTCGTTTTGGTTTGCTATTTTGCAGGACTGATCCTAATCTGCATAAACGGTGCCTGATTGTTCATTTTTTTCAAAAATGGTTCTTGCACCACTTTGATCAGTGTTCCAGTGTTTGGATGAATGACACTTCCCATCGGATTATCAGAACTATAATGGAGAATTCTATCATCAAAAGTGCTCACTCCTGGCAAACTAGGAATTGGTGAAAGTACTCCATCATGATGTAAATTGTCGATGCCATCAGTTGGAGAGATAGTGAATGTCGAGTCATAAGTTTGGATGCGATTTCGCCATAATTCACCATCAACCCTATATAATGGTTCAAAGTGAGCATCAATCGGCAATAGCAGTCCTTGTCCAGGATGATCACCTATATCGTTATCCGCTTGTGAAGTATCCCAATAATGAATCAAGAGTCCATCCTGATAAGGGAAATGGTCCACATAATTCTCCATCGAAGGATATCCAAAGTAATAAGGTCCCACTTTTAGTGTACTGTCATAACCCATGTAAGTTCTGTACTCACATAAATAGTAATTATTATAGAGTTTAGACTCCGTTCCTGTTGAGATGCGGAACCCTTTAAATGTCCAGTCCTCCTCTGTCTCGGCACCATAAATTGGATAACCGGTGATACTGATCTCATCAATCATAAATCCAGATTCAACAGCTGCCACATCCGTCCAGTAACGGAATTCAACCAGCACGTCGCCCTCAAAGGCACTCAAATCTGCGGTCAAATCCACCCATCCGCCGGATTCACCAGTGATTCCATAGCCGAAGTTTTGACCATTTGGATTATCAATGGTTGAAAGATTTGTATCTACTGAAGCCCAGGTAGCGCCTCCATCTGTTGAAACAATGACATAAGCATAATCCCAGTCGAGTTCAATTTCATAGTTGACTTTGGCATTTAGTGATGCGCCCGGTTCAAGTGTAAACGCCTTATACATAAAATTGTCAAGATTATTTCCCATACCACTGTAGAAGAACATCTCCCCAGCATATGGTGTTCCGATTTCTGATACTACAGTTTTCTGAGGCAATATCACAAAAACACCTTGAGCTTGTTTGGTATTGAATTCCATCGGTCCAAGCCTGTGGTCAGACTTTTCACCTGCACGAGCGACTTCATAATTGAGCCAACCTAACTGGAATTTTTCCCAAGCACCCATGTGGCTTGGTTTTGAACCAATGTCCTCTGTTCCATCACTCAGCCAAGATCCAGATGACATCAAAGTCCAGAATCCCGTTCCGTTTTCACCATCATAGGCATACAAATCAGGAAGACCAAGATCATGTCCAAATTCGTGAGCGAATACACCTACTCCACCATTTTCAGGTTGGATAGTATACTTGCCTACCCAATAATCGCTGTTTCCAATTTGAATACCACCAAGCATATTGAACGATGGTCCAGCAATGCCTTCAAGGTTATACCTCGCATACCAGCTGTGACTCCAAATGGCTTCAGCACTAGCACCAGCCTCCTCACCTTCACCAGCATGTACGGATTGGAACGTATCGATATATCCGTCAGGTTCATCGAAATCCCCATCCATATCATAATCATACCTGTCCCAAACATCAAATTGACTCAAGTATTCATTGATTTCCTCTGGTGTTTTACCACTAATAATTTCAGTTTCATACCAACCATCAATGCTGTCTTCGATGAAGTTCCAAACATTACTGTCTGGATTGTCATCATATGTGGCGTAACCTCCTGGCACACCCACCCAGTCCGTTACATCACCAGCGACAGCAAATCTTCCCGATGATTGCTCAATGTAATAGTTAGTCATCGAATTAGCACCTTTTGATTCATTGAACAAAAGGTCCATATAATAGTCCCTATTGAAATCAGGGGTCCATATTGTTGTGTTATTTATACTTCTATCTGGCTCGCTAATCTCATTATGCTTCATATCGGCAAACTCACCCAGAACGGTCCAGATCATACTTTCACCTTCCCGATCCAGATCAACGAACTGTCCTTTAGCGACTTCTACAACTTTCCCGCCACTTTTACCGTTTAAAATTGCCTCGATAGCTTTTTCCTTTAGCTCCAGTTGTTTTTCTGTAAGTGGATCCTCTTTGTTATCTTTCTTCGAATTGTAATTTGTACCCTCTTGCTCGGTACCATTGATTTCAGGTGAAGCAGAAACCACTGGTATCATTCCGACGATCATGATCATAACTAAAAGAATCATGACCACTTTATTGAACCTCATTACAAAGCCTCCTTATTTCATTGCAATAGATAAACCTCCTCTTCAACAAAAATATTTTCTTGAGCCCTCATCACCTCCTCTGAAGTGATACTAGATTCAATGAAAATTCTAAAGTTAGACAAGAAATTTCTACCCAAATTACATGAAATTACTCAGAAACATATGAGTGAACTAGTGTGTTATAAACACGAACAGGAAGCTGAAAACAAGCACTATTCCAATAAGAAAGATGGAAGCGGTCACCGTTGAGGCCTTATCAAAGACCCCTGAGAAAACGAATTTGATTTTGGTCACTTCACCTGAAGTTTTGGATGCATATGTTGATTTTTGCGACATGATTTTTGCAGATGCTTCATCAAAACCATTTGCAATGGCTTTATCAAAACTTTGTTTTACACTAAGTTTTCGCCATTCGAATTTTGGAACAGCTATTCTATCCAGTTCAGAAACCCATCTAATCAGTTTAGTCGTATAGCTTACAGAGTGGATCAAGATATTGTCCAGCGCCTTAAAAAGTACTGTCATTACTTTATAAGTTCCAGAAAGAACCGGGCCATAGACATGATCATCAAGATTGATCCAGTGTTGTGACGGATTGATGTATTGCTGACCTTCCGTGGTCTTTACAATCAAAATTCTTCTGACTATCACAAAGTATATTAAGATTCCGATTAGGATTGAGAGCAATGAATATCCGATTGCAGTCCGTGAAAAATAATGTATTTCGAGTGGAATATGCAGCCCAATGCTTTCAGAATATCCTAGCAATTGATTCACCAGCCCATTTGGAAACACTCCTATCAGAACAATCATCAAAGCAAGTACACTCATTGGAATGAGCGCCCTCTTACTGATATGCGATTTATATTGCCCATAAAATTTTTCGTTTTTTTCAACGAATATCGCATAAAACAATTTTGTCATATATGCCACTGTGAGTCCGCCGCCGATTACAAACAACACCTCTGATACTCTAAAGAGAGGATTATGAGTCAAATGTGACGCCTCGAGAATCGCCTCATGAAGCATCGTTTTCGAAACGTATCCGCTGAACCCAGGAACTCCACTTTGTCCTAAAATCGCAATCAAGAACACACTTTTAAGGACGGTCTTTTCTCTTCCAAATCCTTTGATAAAGTTGATACTGAGTTCCCCAAGAACCATATAGATAATTCCCGCGCCAAGGAAAAGTAGTACTTTGATAGATGCATGATTGATCATATAAAGAATCGTACCTGCAAGAGCGAGTCCGCCTTCTTCACCGAGTATTCCTACAAGACCCACCCCCATAAGCATGAATCCAAGTTGGCTCATACTGCTATAAGCGAGAATTCTCTTGATGTTTCTCTGCATCAAAGCTAGAGCCCCACCAAACAAAATGTTGATGATGCCCAGCAAATAAAGCACCATCGAGATGGAATAATCAAATGGAAAAATCTCTGTAACGACTATGATCAGACCAAAGATTCCCGTCTTGACCAGAATCCCGCTAAGAATGGCACTTGCAGGAGCTGGAGCCGCCGGGTGTGCTTTCGGAAGCCAAGTATGAAGAGGAAATACACTGGCTTTAATCAGAAAACCAAACATGATCAGAACCGCAATGATATATTTTTCTCCGCCGAGCTTCGAAAGCTCCACTCCCATTTCAGCCAGTTCAAGAGTCCCAGTATAATCAAATGCAATGAATATCCCGAAGAGCATGACCATACCACCTGCAATCGACATTGAAAGATAGGATTTACCTGCATCATGACTGTACTGATCCTCGTCATGAATGACCAGGAGATACGACGTAAAAGACAATCCCTCAAAAAAAGTGAAAAGATTAAGCATATTGGCAGACATGAACATTCCAACTGTAGTGGCTAAAGTGAGCATGAAAAATAAATAGTACCGATTTCTATTCTTATACTTAATCAAGTATTGAGTGGAATACATTGTTGTAAGTAGCCAAACCAATGTTGTAATAAACAACATGGCATATCTTAACAGATCCACTTTGAGATGGATTCCAGTTCCCATAATATTGGGAACACTGTATTCAATTGAACCGTTCTTGAGTTCAGGAAACAACATGATCACGAGTAGAAACTCTATTGCTGTAAACATGACGTTGAACGCATCTCTAAGTTTTTCACTACGTCGCCCAAGGTAAAATCCCACGAACGAGGCCAGGAACGGAAGTATTAAAATTATGAGCATATAATACATGTAAGACCTCCTAAAACGCGTCTACTATAATGGCATTCAGAAAACTGATGACCGGATTTGGAAACAGACCCAGTGCAACAATGAGAATGGTCAACCCCACTATTGGCACGAGAATCGCTCTTTCAGGGTCCAGATTCTCCACTTCATTCTCGGTTTCGATCTCAGAATCATGATCACCAGACTCATGTTTACTATGATTCGAAAAAAATGCAGCTACGACTATAGGAAGAAGATATCCCGCAGTAAGAAATGCACTGAGCAATAAAATCATAATATAAAACAGATTATTGCCATCAAGCGCTCCAAGCCCCAAAAACCACTTGCTTACAAAACCATTGGTCGGCGGGATGCCCACAAGAGAAATAGCCGCCACTGAAAAGCAGAGCATGGCTATCGGCATTTGTCTTCCTAGTCCGTGAATCTGATGAATATACTTTTTACCTGTCTTTAAAGTAATTGAACCCACTATGAAAAAAAGCGTGATTTTTATGATGGCATGATTGATCATATGCAGCATTGCACCACTAAGCCCGTTGGGATTCAGCATCAAAATACCGAGAAGCATGTATCCTAGCTGTGAAATAGTCGAATAAGCGAGTCTTTTCTTAAGATGCTCTTGATGCAATGCCAAAAATGATCCCATCACAACTGTCACCACGACAAATGGAATCAAGTACTTAGGCGCGTCAAGTGTTCGCACCGCAGTCGCACCAAATATGAAATAGGTCATCCTGATCAAAGAGAAAACACCACTTTTTACAACAGCTACCGCATGAAGTAAGGCACTTACCGGAGTTGGAGCCACCATTGCCGCAGGCAGCCACGAGTGAAATGGCACTAGTGCTGCCTTGACACCGAAACCGAGAAACATAACTATATAACTGAGCAATAAAACACCATGATCTGCTACATCAAAACTTGTCAAAATACCCCTTGGCGAAAAGTTCATAGTGCCCGTAACAGAATATAAAAGCATCATCCCAAACAGTATGAATGTCGCTCCACTAAAAGAATAGATTATATACTTTTTTCCACTGGAAAGAGCCTGTTCGGTGCCATTATACATGACAAGTGGCAAAGTGGATAAAGTCAAAAGTTCGTAATATACATAAAGAGTAAAGAGGTTTCCGGAAAAAGCCACTCCAAGCACCACTGCAAGTGTTACAGTGAAAAACGTATAAAATTGTCTAAGCCTTGGTTTGTTTTTCATATATCCAAATGAATAGAAAGCGGTCAACACCCATAGAAATGAAGCCAGTATAGTGAACAGTCTACTCAACTGATCGATTCTGACATATAAGTCCAGAAAATTATTCACTTTTAATAGGTGAAGTTCCGTCAGCTGATTTGAATAAATTGAAAATCCAGCCAAAACCGCATTCAAAATGACCGTAATCGCAACCACTTTCGTAATTTGCGAATCTTTGATCAATTTTCTATTGGATATTAAAAGCGCTCCAATCATTGGAACAATCAAGGGCAACACCAAAAAAACTTTTTCCATCTTCATCTCCGATAACAATTGAATTCTTAATTGAAATATATACCACTATCTATAAAATCGATGACTTTACCCGATAAAAATCCAACCAAAATCATGGCAACCGTCAAAATGATCAGTGGCATAAGCGTTTTGATCGGCTTACTTTTGGACTTAAAGATCTTACCATCCAAATTGTCTTCGCCGAAGTATCCATTGATGATAATCGGGAAATAATATGAAGCATTAAGCAAACTGCTGGCAAGCAGGACAGCCAACAAATAAATCCGTCCACTTTCAATCGCAGCCATAGACAAATTCCACTTGCTGATAAATCCTGGTAGCACGGGAATCCCGATCATAGATAAAGCGCTGATTGTAAATATGCCAAGCGTCACTGGCATTTCTTTTCCGATCCCCTTGAAATCATCTATCATTTTATGACCAGTCTGTTCGATGAAAGACCCAGCGGCCAAAAACAAACTGGATTTGGTCACACCATGTGCGACTATGTGATAAACAGCCATACCCAGCCCCAAACGATTGCCAAGCCCTATTCCGAAGAAAATATAACCCATTTGAGATACGCTGGAGTAAGCAATCATCCTCTTCAGTTCCTTTTGAGATCGAGCAAGAAGCGAACCGAGAAGCATACCCAGCGAGCCAAAAATAAGCAATAAATCCAGCACATATGTACCTGAGAGCATTTCATAGCCATAGACCAAATAATAAATCTTGATCAGAAAAATGATCGGAGCTTTGATGACAAGCGCAGAAAGGATTGCACTGGACGGCGTCGGTGCTGATGAATGGGCATCCGGAAGCCAAATGTGAAGCGGAAACATTGCCCCTTTTATACCCAGACCCACAGTAAAAAGAATCAAACTGATTAGAATACTGTTCTCGTTACCAACAGTATTGGTCGATAAGACCGATTGAATGTGACCCATACTGAGGTGTCCGGACATGGAGTACACGAGAGCAATCCCCATTAATACAAGTCCCGAACCCAGTGTGCTTAATATCAAATATTTTAATGTCGCTTTGATATTTTCTTTTTTATCCTTTATGACGATTATGCCACAAGCGGCTAAAGTACTCACTTCAATAAATACAAATCCATTAAACAAGTCATATGTGTAGACTATTCCAAGTAGAGATGCGAGCAATAGCGATATGAGTGTATAAAAAAAACCGGTCCGCTTACTGGAGATTTCCTTTTCAAGACCATAATATGAATACCAAGCGATCATCATCATGACAAAGGCAAAAAGAAGTCCTATGACAGTTTCAATCTCACCGATTCTAAATACGATGCCAAAAGGCGCACTGAAATGCCCGATTTCAAGAAGGTATGCTCCATGTACAGCCACATATCTCAAATTTAAGACGTTGAGGACAAACACGATAATGTTCATCGTCAAATAGAAGCCATATACTATTTTCTTGCTTTTCAATAACGGCATAATAAACGCACCAATCATCAGTCCCATTATCGTTATAAGCGGAATCAGTCTAGTGCTGCTTAAAATAAATTCACTCATCGCTCTCACCTCTTATCGCCCTGATTTCATCGAGTTCAATGGTACCGTAATAAGCATGGTATTTGATAGTGAGCGCCAACATGCACGCAGTCACACTTACAGCCACAACAATACCTGTCAGCATCAATGCTGTAGGTATGGGATTGATATATCCTGCTTCACTCATTTTCCCACCGACTATGATTGGTGCTTCCTTGCCGTCAATGTTTCCAATAGTGATAAACAAAAGAAAAATGGAAGTATCCATAATATTCATCCCAATGATTTTTTTGATCAAATTGTTGTTGAGCAGAAGAATCATAAATCCTATACCGAATAAAACGACTGCTCCAACTCCAATATAGTTAGTCCACAACATCGCTATGACCCGCATCTCCCTCTTCGAATAATGTCGCTATGAAATAAAAAGTTATGGCTACCACCGCTCCAATCAAGATGTTTAGCGGCAAAATAAAACTACCACTAAGGAGCGTCCCCGGAACTCCATTACCAATTATGGAATGTCCACCGAAAAAAGCCTGTACAAAAACTGAGCCTTTAATCATACCGTAAAGAATCAAAGCACTGCATATAATTTTCAAAAGATAATTCTTCTTAAATTTCTCATCTGTTTTTTCACTGCCATTCAAAAATCTATAAATAATCATACTTGCTCCCAAAATACTTCCACCGGCGAATCCTCCACCAGGAGAAATATGACCAAATAATATCACATAGATTCCAAACACCTGAATGAAAGGCAACAACAAATTAATAATGTTTACGACTATTCTACTTTTCATCTTCAGTTCCCCTTTCCTTCAGCATAACTCTGACAAAAATAAAAGCCGTGAATATGACTGTGGCTTCTATAAATGTGTCAAAAGCCCTATAGTCCAAAATGACAGCAGACACAATATTGGTCGCACCGGTATCTTTTATAGAGTCTTCAATATATTTATCCATGACCTCATTATGCACAGTGGGATCATCTGAACCGAGTGCCGGCATCTCCACTACCGCCATCAAAAGGAATCCGATGAAAATCACTGTGATCACTACAGCAGATAATTGTTTCATTTTTTAACCACCTTGATCTTTCTATAAGTCAGTAAAAACAAAATGGAAGTAATTCCAGTTCCTACTGCCACTTCAGTAATCGCCAAATCCGGTGCGTTTAATTTTTGCCATAAAATGGACATCATCAAGGTATAGACCATGAAAATAATAATCGCACTGAGAATATTTTTAGTTTTCGCAGCAGCAATAGATCCTACAATCATGATCAACAATACTATGACAATAAAAATATCCATAATCATTCCTCCTCGAAATTTTTAGAGTAAATCGCTCTGGCAATCATATGGGTCGCAGTTGGATTGGCTGTCCACAAAAAGCAGATGATTAAAATGAGTTTGAGAGTCACAGGGCTGAATCCCGATTGTAAAACCAAACCCAAAATACATAATACAGCACCCAGTGTATCCGCTTTTGCCGCACCATGTGCTCTGGTCAAAGCATCTGGAAACCTTAGAATACCAATAGTACCCACAAGAAAAAAGAACAAACCAGATGCAATTAGAAATTTAGACATCAGATCAATCATCATTAGCCCCTCCGGATATTTCTCTAGAAACCACATAAGATCCAATAAAGCTGATCAATGCATAAACAATCACAACATCAATGAAATATGTTTCTTTCAAAATGAATGACACCATCGCGATAATCACCATTGTCTTGGTGCCTATTACATTGATTCCAATAATTCGATCGCCTTTCGTAGGACCTTTGATAACACGAATCATACAAAGTAATACTGTGATGCCAAGAAAAATGATGGCACCTATAAGAAATCTATCCAATGTTTCCACCTTCTATCTTAAAAAGTAATTTTTCCAGCACCATGGAGTTCACTCCATCAGCATATTCCTGATTCAAACAGTGTATCTTTAGCTTGTTGTCACAAATGTCCACTGACATGGTCCCAGGAGTGAGCGTGATCACATTTGCAAGGATGGTCAATAGCCAGTGGTCGCTTATTCTACTCTCATAGACAATGACTTTGGGATCCAGCTTCATGTCCACGGACAATGCAATTTTAGCTACTTGCAGATTGGCTTTTACAACTTCAAAAAAGAGCATCGGAACAAAAATAATCCAAATTGGGATTGATTTATAATTAAAATTTCTTGCTAACTCACCATCAGACTCATTAAGTTTATAGATCAGGAGGCCGACAAAACCAGCAAAAATGATATTGGTTATAGTTATTTTCTCGCTTAAGATCAGAAAAAAAGTTGCTAATATTCCCATTGATAAAATAGTGTTCTTCATGTTTGCACCTCCAACATTAATATATGCAATTATCAAGCCATTTTTTTACATATTATTGAAACTTTTTGTTTTTTTTAATGCAAGCGTTGATATAACTTATGTATAAATTCCATATTTTTTTCATTATTATGCTCAATCACAAAAAAACACCTCCTGATTTCATTCAATTTCACAATAAAATCAGAAAGTGTTTCAATACGGTGCATAATTAAATGTTTAACACAACAAAAATGTACCGAATCGAAACACATGTTCCAATACGGTACAAATTATCAAACAATATTATACTTTTCCATTTTTCTATATAGTGTGGTTCTTCCAATTTCAAGCATCTTCGCAGCCTGAACCACATTATGATTCGATGCTTTAAGTGCATTCATTATAGCTTCTTTCTCTATTAAATTAAGAGGTCTAACAAACAATTCTTCCTGATCACTTGCTGTGACCACGCCAACTTTTTCTTTGATATATTCAGGAATATGCTGACTTGAAAGTCTCTTTTTATCACTATTGATGTTGGTGATCATCTGCATGACATTTTGGAGCTCCCTGACATTACCTGGCCACGAGAATTGTTTCATCAAAGTATAAAAACTCTCATCAATTGATACTTTCTTCTTTTCATTTTTTGTGAACTGGAGATAAAAATAATCCACAAGAACCCTTATATCTTCTTTGCGATCCCTAAGTGAAGGCGTGTTAATCGGCATGACATTCAGCCGATAAAAAAGGTCGCTTCTGAAATTACCCTTTCTGACTTCTTCCACTAAATCTTTGTGTGTCGCTGCAATAACTCTGACATCAACTGGTATCACTTCATTACCACCCACTCTAACAACTTCCTTAGTCTCAAGTACACGAAGTAAATTCGCTTGTGTATCCAGCGGCATATCTCCGATTTCGTCCAGAAACAATGTTCCTCCATCAGCAAGTTCGAACTTACCTGGATTGCCACCCTTTCTGGCGCCTGTGAAAGCACCTTCCTCATATCCAAAAAGTTCACTAGCAACCAGATCTCTTGGAATAGCCCCACAATTGATGAAAACAAATGAATGCCTTTTTCTAGGGGACTCATTATGAATTCCCTGTGCAAACATTTCCTTTCCGGTCCCACTCTCACCGTGTAAGAGAATGGTTGCATCTGTTACAGCGACAGTCTTTGCCAACCTGACGGCGTCTTTAATCAATTTACTCGAACCAAGGATATCCTCAAATGTGTAAATCGCTTTTGAACCAAAGAGCTTGTTGACTTGTGAATAGACATTTTTGGTTTCTCTGAATGTGATCAGGTATTCTCGGAGATTGTCATCTTTGTAATGAATGGGTTTGAATGAAAACAGGATGGTTCTCTTTCTTCCACCGACACTGAATTGCACTTCTTTTTCCTCAGTTGCAGAAATCTCATTTCGGATCATATTCATAATCGGCTTGCCTGTAATCTCGTCAATGGTCTTTCCTATGAGCTCTGAATACTGTCTTTTAAAAATCTTTTGTGCAAAAAGATTGACGTCAGTGATGACACCATCATGTGAAATCGTCATGATGCCCTCGACAATGGTTTGCATGATTGCATCCAAATGGTTATTGACTCTCCTCAGCTCATCATTACTTTTGATGAGTTTGATTTCATGTTCAATAGCTAGAGCAGATGCGAGAATCATTCCCAAAGTGTGCGGATGAACTATGTCATTTTTTTCAGAGATGCTGAGCACCGCCAAAACATTGCCGTCATCATCCTTAATTGGAGCAGCTGAAGTCGTGATGCCATGAAACATCTTGATGTAGTGTTCAGGACCACTCACCTGATAGGGCATACCTTTTTTCAGGACAATGCCAATGGCGTTGGTGCCCACTTCTTCTTCAGAGACATTTATACCTTCATAGCGGTCACGTTCGGCGTATACGACCTCGTCACCCAGATAGGCAAGTACATACCCCTCTGAATCGGTAAATCGAACCTCCATGCCGCTATCGCCTATGTCGCGATATATGGTTTCCATAAATGGAAATGCAATCTTAAGAAACGGTTCAAATGCCTTCTTCTTTTTTTCAAGTGTACCTTTATCAATTTTGGTACGGATGGATTCATCATATGGATCAATACCATATGCGCTGCTTCTGATCCAAGAGTCCGCAATGCCTTTGCGGATGAAGGATGCGTCGATTTCACCCTTTGTGACAAATCGTTCCCAAATCTTATAAAGTTTGCTGCTGCCCTGAATCGTTCTGATTGTCGGCAAAGATATTCCCCCTAATTTTTGATCACTTCAGCTGGTTCATACCCGTTCAATTCTATCATTATGCTTTTCATGATAACCGCTTCAAGAGGCTTGTCGTTTTTATCTTTGGCCACTTCCGCAATGCGATCAACCACTTCTATGCCTTCAAAGACATAACCGAAGCTGGCGTATTGTTCATCAAGCGATTTATAGTCCGTCTGGACTATAAAAAATTGAGAGCCAGCTGTATCCATTTCACGAGTTCTCGCCATTGAGACCACACCTCTTGTATGCTTAAGCCCATTCGGAAAACCATTTGCTGAAAACTCTCCCTTGATGGTGTAGCCAGGTCCTCCCATTCCCGTGCCAAGCGGGTCGCCACCTTGGATCATAAAATCCTTGATTACGCGATGAAAAGCGAGGCCGTCATAGAAGCCTTCCTGGCTCAGTGCGATGAAATTGTTCACTGTATTTGGTGCAATCTCAGGAAACAGAGCGATTTTCAACTCTTCTCCAGTCTCAAGCTCAATCGTTGCAACTGGATATTCCGACGGATCCACTGCAACCGGATCGAACTCCACTACATTTTCAGGTGTCTTCGCACTACAACCACCCAGAATCATCATACTTAGCAAAACGCTGAGTATAATCAATAATTTACTATTTAGTCTCATGATAACCTCACTTATTTTATTTAACCTCATTATATCAACAATGAACATAAAAAAAAAGCGTAAGGAATACCGACTTTAAGGTTTTCCTTACGCTTAACCACCTTTTGCGTACCAGGTACGCAAATGGCGGTTATTATTATCTTCAAGGACCTACGACTATGCTTTGATCAAGTGTGACAGCAGTTTGTGCTAAGAGTCTACCATTGATTGAAGCTCCTGTTCCGAGAGTGATGTTTGTTTGAGTCAATACAATGCCTTCAAAATGTGAACCGGTTCCAATCGAAACGGTTTGAGCGGATTGCCAAATGATGTTCTTAGCCTGTGCTCCACCTTTCAGGATAATTTTGACGCCATTAGCCACGGTGATACCTTCGCCTATTTGGAAAATCCACACAGCATCAGCATCGCCTTCAAGTGTAACGTCTGTATTCATTACAACTCCAGTTCCCCACTTGTATACGCCAGGAGTAAGAGTTTTTCCACTGATGTCTCCAGCATGAAGTTCAGTATAATCGGCAGCTCTTCCAGCAGCATCAGTATAAGCTGTTTCCATGTTGCTGATTGCAGTCGTCAAATTGCTTGGAGTTGGTGCTGAAAATGTCGCAGCATAAACTTTTCCAGTGACTTGATCAGATGTTGAAAAAACGTTCGTAGCATCTGCCGTCAATGAAAAACCTGTGATTGCTGTTGCATCAATCGGACTCACACCAATATCTCCAGTGATTGATGAATTTGGAATTGTTGAAATACCAGTTTTTGAAAGGATCACAAAATCGCCTGCCAAACCTAGTTCAACAGGAGCAACTACAGGTGCCACCTCTTCAGCAGGCACTTCTGGAATTACCGGTACAACTGGTGTTTCTGGATCTACTATAACAGGAATAACAACTGCTGGCTCCTCAGTTACAGGAGTTTCAGTTTCGCCAACTGCTAATTCTGAATAATTGAAACTATTTGTAATTGCCAAAATCGCTTCTGCTCTTGTGATTTGATTGGCCGGTCTGAAACTTCCATTAGGATAACCAATCATTATATTTTTTTCAGAAACCGCGATAACTGCATCTTTGCCCCATTCAGCTATTGATGATGCATCTATGAAATCTGGAGTATCCGATTCTGCTGTAAGTTCATTCAAAATGTTGAAAATGACTGCTGCCTCTTGTCTGGTAATGCTTGCATCAGGCTTTACAGTTTCATCGGTATAACCAGTGATGTATCCTTCAGCAATTGCCGCATCGATAAATGCAGCATACCAAGCATCTGCTGTTACATCGCTGAATTTGTAATCCGCTGTATCGATGAATTTAAACTTGTTGTTTACCATAGTGACAAACTCAGCTCTGGTAATAGCTTGATCTGGTTTAAACGACCCATCGGGATATCCCGTTGCCATTCCAGTATCTAGTGCAGTCTGGATGTTCACTTTTGCCCAGTGTGAAGAATAGTCTGTCATATCTTCAACCGCGAAAATTGGTGCAGCTGTCATTAATACAACTAAAAGACTTAAAGTAATAGTAAGTGCTTTTTTAAAAAACGTTATCATATGTTACCCCTTTTCATTTTTATTCTACAATATCTTTCTGTCGGCCATTCAATTCAATCAATTTGACAATTCCCCATGCAAGTACTGCATAAGAAGCCATCGCAATTAATAATTGTGGTTCCAAAACGGATTGAGTCTCAATGCCATCGGTTACTGCCATTCTGAAAATACCTTCAAAAGGTGCCAAAAATATATTAGTGAGTGAATAAATCACATTTACAAACATACTTTCCGGATTTGCGCCAAGTACTTTGAAGACCAGTCTAAATGCAAACAAGATCTCAAGTGCTCCTAAAATATAATAAGTAATCTTTCTCGCTTTTATGTTACGTTGTGTAGCTACAGGTTTTCTTTCCATTTTAAATATTCCTCCAATTTAACACGTTCTGTGCCTTGACATTAGTATGCGCTTATAAATCACCTTTGTATACATGCATGCAATCCGTTTGTGGTATATTAAGTTTTCAAGTTTGTCACCGAAAAAAATTGTAGTATTATAACTGTTCCTATAGCACAATTGTCAAAACTCAAAAAACCTCCAAAACTACTGAAATCAATGTGATTAAGTTTATGTTACGCCAATAGTCATTATGATTTATATTCAAAAAAGGTGGACAACATAGGATAAATCCTGTGTTGCCCACCTACCAAACTTTAATTTATTGCTTTCGTTTATTATAATCTTCATCGATACTGCTCTTCCAATCACTTGACAGTGTCTTGCTGGAACGCAGTTCACATATAGCATCACTTACCGCTTTGTAGTTCAGTTCAATGCCTTCCTTATCATTGTGATATTGAGCGGCACGACTACTGTCAATCCCGAATTTTTCCGCTTCTGAAACCGCATCGATGTTTGCACCGAGAAAAATGAACTCCCATCCATACTTACTCTTCTGATGCTCTATCATAGCTTTGATTTTCGCATAGGAGTATTCTCTGCTCGCATTTTCAAGACCATCAGTAGTAACGACGAACAATATTTTTTCAGCTTTTTCATTCTCTGACGTATTTCTTTGTACATTGATGATCTTTTGAATCGACTTGCCGATAGCATCAAGTAGAGCGGTTGTACCTCTAACAAAATACTCTTTTTCTGTGATCGGTCTGACGCCTTTCAGATTGATACGGTCATGCAAGAGCTCATATTCATCATCGAAAAGGACCGTTGTAATGAATGCCTCCCCTGCAGAATCCATTTGCTTCTTTAGCATGGAATTGTATCCTCCGATTGTATCACTCTCCAGTCCACTCATCGACCCGCTACGATCCAGTATAAATATCAGTTCCGCCAAATTCTTCTTCATAATGTTATCCTCCTCTAAATTTTCTAAGTTAAGAATAACACTTTGATCAATTGAATAGGTCGCATGTAAGGCGACATTATCATCCCCTTTTAAACACCAAGCAATGGTTGTTCAAACGCGAACAAGGCTTCATTAATTTCATGGATGTTGAAGTTGTCACCACTGATAAAGTATTCAATAATCAAATCGAATTTACTGCTTCTTGACAATGCAAATCCCGCCTTCTCAAGCAAATCTTTGGTTTCGTCAAGATTCAGTTCAAGTGCTATGGAAAAAGCAATCACAGTTGTTTTACTTGGTCTATAATATTTGTCATTTCGTATTTTAGAAAAAAGCTTGCGATCCACATTGGCGCGTTTGTAGGTTTCCACATCAGTCATACCCTTCAGATCGATCATGCGAATCAGATGCTCAGAAAATGTTTCCTGAAGTTCCTCAAGAACATCATCGAGACTCCTCATGGCTTTGGAAGAATAACAAACTTCCATTTCGTAATTGAGATTTCTATCCGAAACATGATGTTCTTCCACATAATTGTCATCTATAAATGCCTTGACGGAAGAAAACAATTTTTCAGATAGCATAAAAGCACTCTGATCATAGACGATAAGGTAGATCATCATGTCATGGTCCATCAGAAATTCACTGATTGCAGATATTGCCACTTGTAGCGCTTGATCTTTTGGATATCCAAATACTCCTGATGATATGAGAGGGAATGCTATACTCTCCA
>JAIOSU010000252.1 GCA_021107455.1 Clostridiales bacterium
GAGACCATGATTGACACACTAAACGCAGGCATCACCCATTCGACTTACATCGACCTGTTTAGCGCTCTGACCCTCGATGACTATTACAGGTCCGACCTGCACTGGAAACAGGACCACCTCGGCGGTGTCATGCAGGCCCTTCAGTCAGCCATGGGGTTTGAGACCGCATTTGACGCATCACACTACACGCCTGTAACCCTCTCGCCATTTTACGGCGCGTACCATGGGGGAGCCGCTGGCCTCGTAGGTGCAGACAGCATCACTTATTTGACAAACGATTCGATTAAAGGTGCTGTCGCACTGCATTACAGTGAAAATGGTGAGACCATAGTAAAAGATGTTTACGACATAGATGCCTTTGGCGGTGTAGACGGATACGACCAGTTCCTCTCTGGACCAACACCGATCGTCGAAATTCAGAACCCCGCAAACACCTCTGGAAAATCCCTTGTGATTTTCAGAGATTCCTTTGCCAGCAGTCTTGCACCCCTTTTGCTAGAAGAATACAGCACAGTCACTTTGGTGGATCTCAGGTATGTGAGCATGGACCTTATTGGGGAGTATGTTGATTTTGATGAGGCTACAGTACTATTCATCACTACCGCTTAACTTCAATTTTCTCGAGAAGCGAAAATTGGGCGTAGGTACTGTTTTTCTTTAGAAAAACAGCGCGTAGGTAAGATTTTGCGAAGCAAAACTTACTAGCGTCTATGTAAGCGCTAACAAAATGTAAATAGTACTCAAATTAATAGTGACAATATAATTACTTTTCTATATTTATGTGATTTTGACAGATTGAAAAAAAATATTGTTTTTTAAATTTTTCATATTATGTGATTGGATTAATCAATATTGGGTACTAATAATTAGTCTAATAAATTGATTGTTTTATTTGAAAAGAGATGAATGAGATGTCAATGCTAGATTTTATGGAAAAGGGTTTTAAGAACACATTAACAATGGTGTTAATAATTTTAGTTCCTTATATTGGTATAATTATACTCTTTTTATTTAAGCCATTCTCAAAGAAAACTAGGAGCTACTTGTATTCGTATTGTAGTTTTGTAAGTGTGATACTATTATTCGTATTTTTAGTTAAATCGGACGAATTTGAAAATAGCTCGACTATAGATTCTCCTGAAAAGGTCGAATTAAATCAAAATTCTGATATTGGATTTACAGAGATTGAAGAAAATAAGGTTGAAATAATTGATGACAATGCATTAGATAATGAGGGTGAACAAAACTCACAAAATATTGAGACAGAAGATGTAAACAAGGTAGAAGAAACGGAAGAAATAAAAAGCGAGGATTCCAATAATTCAGATACTGCTCCATTCTATCGCTATTTAATCGAGGACGAGATTTTACCGTTGTTTAACGAAGGTCTTGATTTTTCGTTCCTTGACTATATGCAATGGGATCCGATGGAAATAGAGCTTTATCACTGTAAAAATACTTTTGAAGGTAAATTGACAAAGAAAAAACATCATTATCTTGCAAGAATTGGTTATGATCGTGAAAAAGATGAATCAACACTTTATTTTCTATCAATTGATGGAGAGACTGTTTACTGGGATGAGGAAGGTGAGGATCTATTTTTTGAATTAAAGGGTATATGATGCCAATATAAAATTTTAGGAATGTTTTGTATTGTTTGCACTAATACTAGAATTAGAATAAACTATGTCCTCTGAAATTTTTATATCATGATAATATCTAAAGCCAGTTTATTTTTAACTGTGCTTTTTTTTTGAATGATATGCAAAAGACAGAAACTAAATGGCTTTGAATCTTCGATGATTAAAAAAATACAGAATCGGATTTTGTGGTGACACAAATCATATAGTCCATTAAATAAGCCGCTTCACATCTAAGTTTGTAATCTAGCCAAGAAGTGCTTCAATTTTCTCGCAGAGTAAAACCCCATGCTCACCCATCAACTCAACGCAATCGTATGATCCATATTTCTGCCGATGCTTTCTCTGAAGGGTCCAATAAAAACAAAGTGTCAGAATATTAAGTGATATGTTATAATCCAATTATGAATGAAACCGTTGGCATGCATAAGGGGGGAAGTTTTTTGAATGAAACATGGATCAATCTTTATGACACAGTTAAAACTGCTGAGTTTCAGCACATTCAGGATAATTTAGCCAAATCGACTGACCTTGCGATCATAACAGTGGACTACAAAGGGCGACCCCTGAATTTGCATAGTGAGTGCAGTGAATTTTGCAGTCAAATCAGAATTTTACCTAAGTATGCTGAGCTTTGCGAGAAATGTGATTCGCACGGAGGCCTTGAAGCTGCCAGGTCAAAGAAACCCTTTATCTACATGTGTCATGCGAACATTGTTGACATCGCAGTCCCCATTATCATAAATGACATGTACCTTGGTGCGATTATGGCAGGACAAATCAGACTGGATCAAAATGAACCATCACCGGCGATTGAAACCATCTACAGATTGACTGACTTAAAGACTCTTTTTGATGAAAAACCGACTCTTAAAACTTTATATGAGAAATTACCAACGATTTCTTATTCGAAAATTGAATCATCTTCGAAAATACTCCAGACCATATGCCAGTATATGGTTCAAAATCCTGGAGAAAAATTGTTGAATGAATTGACTCTTGCGTCAGAACCGGTCGTGAATATCACGCAAAGAAACAGCTCTGAACTATTGATGCCGGCTATGAAATATTTAGAGGAACACTTTTCCGAGAAAAACACTTTAAAACATTTGGCACAAATTTGTAATGTATCCGACAGTTATTTCAGCAGACTATTTTCTAAGACATACGGCATCAGTATTATGAAATATATTGAATCACTTCGTTTGAATCACGCGAAGCAGCTGCTACTCAATCCAGACTTCACAGTAAAGTATGTGGCATTATCTTGTGGGTATGAAGATGCGAGTTATTTTATAAAGCTATTTAAAAAAGCAACAGGGATCACTCCTCAAAACTATAGAAGAACCATTGGAAAATAAGAACCTTCTGCAAAAAGATTCATTGAATGAATTTTTCAGCAGAAGGTATTTTTTTATTGCATTAAATTCGCTATTTCCGTGAAGATGATGCCTAATGCCTGAGCACCTGCATCTGGGTGACCAATGCTTCTATCACCAACGGTTCCAGCTCGGCCCATTTTAGCGGATATGAGCTTGGTACTATTTGCACCTTCAACAGCACTTGCTGCTGCCACCCAAAAAGCTTCTTTGAAAGTGAGGTGATCCACAGCGCTTGCTTTTAACGAGTCCGCAAAAGGAACCAGTGCGTCAATGAGCGTTTTATCACCGACAACAGCACCCCGACCAAAGGTTCTCTCGCCGGTATTTTGAATCGCCACTATGGAAGCCTGAATCATATCGGCAAATTGCAATAGAGACAAATCAGAAGCACTACCAGCGTACTTGCCAGCACCTCTGAATGCGGATCCCCAAATTGGTCCGGACGCACCACCGCAATGTTCCATGATAATCAATGAACAACTTTCCAAAAATTCGCCTATTGAGTTTGAAGTAGTGATTATTTCATTCCACTCGGATTTCAATCTCTTAAACCCCTTGGCGATACTCATCCCGAAATCTCCATCCCCGGCTATGGCATCCAGCTCGCAGAAAGGCACTTCATTTCTTATGATGCATTCACTCATTGCGTCGACCAAATAATGTAGATTGTTCAGTGATAGTCGTTCATTGTCAATAATCGCATGACCTTCATCCGTTTGGATCTCATACGAAATATCATTCGGCTTTGAACCAACATTTTCAATCGACAGTGGTACATACTCAACCTGTGATTCTGGACCATAAATATGGAGACCAGGTGATTTGCATGGCGTGTTGAGGAGCATCTTCAGTTCATCATCAAGCTTCAAAAGCGATACAGAAGCCCCGATCGTGTCGATGCTGGTCATATAGTTTCCAACGAAAACTCTATGGACTGTAATCCCTGTACTTAAAAGCTCTTTGTATACGGCGTGATTGAGAACATAGAGTTCCTGGAGTGGAGTGCTGCCAAAGCCATTGACCATGAGGGCAACTTCGCCGTTTGTCATATCCAAAGCGCTTAAGAGAGAAGTGACCATTCTTGAAGCAAGTGCATTGGCAGAGATGATTTTTTCACGCTCTATACCGGGCTCGCCATGAATTCCAACACCATATTCCATTTCATCATCTGCGATGTCGAAAGTAGGAGAGCCTTTGGCGGGAACAGTACAGGAGTTAAAAGCAAAACCAATACTCTTGACGTTTCCAGCAACTTTCTCAGCCACAGCTTTGACTTCCTGCAAACTCTTTCCAGCTTCAGCAAGTGCACCGGCAATCTTGTGAACAAAGACAGTACCGGCTACTCCTCTTCGTCCAACAGTATATAGAGAATCCTTTACGGCGATGTCGTCATCGACTTTGACATAATCAACGGCGATGCCATCTTCCTTGGCAAGGTGAGCAGCGTTTTTAAAGTTCATCATGTCACCGCTGTAGTTTTTGATGATGAGCAGTGTACCCTTATTGCTGGCCGTCTCTCGGATCGCTTGATAGACCTGTATTTGAGAAGGTGATGCAAAAACATCACCGCAGACAGCAGCATCCAACATGCCTTGTCCAACATATCCGGCATGTGCGGGCTCATGTCCGCTTCCACCGCCACTGATTAGAGTAACTTTTTCTTTATTGATGTTTCTTTTCTTTATGATCTTGAATTTCTCAATGAATTGAAGCTCGGGATGAGCAAGTTCGATCCCTTTGCACATTTCATAGACCAAATGGTTGGGATTGTTGATTATTTTATTCATGTGAAGTCCTTTCGAATTTCATTTTATAAGCTTTTCCGATGACATCGGCTGTTTTTATGGCAGCTGCCACATCAGAGCTTGTTACCGGGAAAGGCATGGAATGAATGGATTCTTCAGGAATACACGCTTTTGCAGCTACTGCGTTAAGCTCTTCATCAGAGAGTGAATCAACACCAATATCTTTGAGACATACCGGAAGTCCTACGCTTAAGCAGAAAGATAAAACCTCTTCAATTTCTTCCGTTGGAGCATTTTCCAGAACCAATTGGACCAATGTTCCGAAAGCCACTTTCTCACCATGGAAATATTTATGTGTTCCTTCCAAAATGGTCAATCCGTCATGTATTGCATGAGCTGCGGCAAGTCCGCCACTTTCAAATCCAAGACCTGAAAGGAGTGAATTTGCTTCTATTATATTCTCGAGTGCTGGAGTCACTTGATCAACATCACAAGAATGTTTGGCTTTTAAACCGTCTGATAGGAGTGTTTCGTAACAGAGTTTTGCAAGAGCAAACGCAGTGTTTGTCCCTTTTGCTCCACCACAAAGGCCTTCTCTGAAACCGCAAGGGAGTCCAGCATTGACATTTGAAAACGATCTTCTGGTTGCTCGCGCTTCGAAGTATGTTGATAGGGCATCTCCCATACCAGATACCAGAAAACGGGTCGGTGCTTTCGCTATGACGGTTGTATCCACCAGCACCACACTTGGATTTTGACTAAAATAGGCATAATCATCAAAAGCGCCTTCAGGAGTATAAAGTACTGCAGAGTGGCTTGTAGGTGCATCCGTAGCCGCAATGGTTGGACAAATGATCAGTGCATGACCTTTTGCAACACACTTCGCCGTATCAATAGCTTTTCCGCCACCAAGTCCTATGGTGCAGTCACAGTTGTTTTTTAGGGCAACTTCTTCTAATCGCTTGATCTCATCTCTAGAGCATTCACCGCCAAAATTACTTTCAATAAATTTGATTCCAAACCTTTTTTCCGTTTCTTCTCGTTTTGATTTCACCCTTTTGACATCCTCAGCATGGGCAATCAAAAGTGCCGATTCTCCAAATGTTTTGACAAAGTAACCGAGATTTAAAAGTTCATCTTCGCCCTGCACGTACTTTGATGGTGATATGAATGCTTTTCTCATAAAAAACCTCCTATTTTGATTTCATTCGTTACTAATAATTATAGGATAGTTTTTATTTTAGTACATTAGATTGAAATAGACAGTCATAGGACGCTTCGATAGAAAAAAATTGTCATGATACAACAAATGATTTGCATCATGGCAATTTTATTGCATAACAATTTTTCGCAAAGCGAAAAATTGCGCGTAGTTGAGCTTTTGCATCGCAAAAGCTCATTAGCGTCTATGTATTGTCTAACAGAATGTCTGTAGAACTCAAACTCATCAATAAAATAATTATGTTCAAACCGTTCAAGGATATTTTCTCTTAGAACGAAAAAAGAGCCTTTTCATTACTAGATTATAAATCTAGCCATGAAAAGGCTCTTATCATTTTATCAATTCATTTTTCAAATCAACGCAATAGTCTGATCAATAGAGTTAGATATATTCTTAATCTCATCCATATCCCTGTCAATACTATCAGTTGTAGCCTTGACCTCCTCAATA
>JAIOSU010000094.1 GCA_021107455.1 Clostridiales bacterium
ATAGAAACGCAGGAATGGATAGAGAGTATCTAACTGAACAAAAATCCATGCTTCAAAAGACACTTGATGCCATTGAAAAACAACTTGAAAATTTGAAGGATTAAGAGAGAAGCAGGGTATGACTAAAATATACCCTGCCTTTTTTACTTAATCATAGGAGCTCGTTATGAAAACTATGAAGTATGTATATGGTCCAGTGCCATCCAGGCGTCTTGGATTATCACTTGGAATCAGTCCGATTCCTCAAAAAACATGTAACTATTCATGTATCTATTGCCAATTGGGAAGAACTTACCCAATGATCAACAAGAGAGAAATGTTTTTTGAAGTATCAGAAATCATCAAGGAGCTTGAACTGATGTTAAATAGCAAAGTTGAATTTGATGTAATCACAATAGTCGGTGAAGGTGAACCTACTTTGTATGCTGGATTAGGGAAATTGATTGAAGAAATTAAATCAAGAACTGACAAACCTGTAGCAGTAATCACCAATGGAGCATTAATGGGACAAGCAGATGTTCAAAGGGATTTACTTGGTGCTGATATTGTTTTGCCATCACTTGATGCTGTCAATGCAACCATGTTTAAAAAAATCAACAGACCACACAAAGATCTGATTTTTGAAGATGTTGCCGATGGATTGATTGATTTCTCAAAGTTGTTTCGTGGGCAGCTTTGGATGGAAATAATGTTGATCAAAGGACTTAATGATGATGTTGAGACTTTGATGCAGCTCAAAGAAATACTAGGAAGAATTCAATATGACAGATTGTATCTAAATACGCCAGTCAGGCCTCCAGCAGAGTCTGATGTCGAGCCTGTGCCCCATGATGTCATGGAACGTGCAGTTGATGTTTTGCATGGTATTTCTATAGATTTACTGGCTTCAGAAGGTTTTCACAGTGAGATTGAAGACCCTGAGGATGCAATATTAAGTATTATTAAAAGACATCCGATGAATCAACATGAACTGGAGAGTTTTCTGATTTCAAGAGGGTGTATAAATATTGACACCATCATGGTCGAGTTGAAGGAAAATCCAAATGTGATCGTCAAAAAGTATAAGGGATATGAGACTTATGGACTAAAAATCTAAAAGAATGACTATTAAAGCTTGATTAGAGATTTGAAATATGCTAAAGTGATTTTGAACTTAATAAGATCCATTGCTAGGGGTGCTGCATAGCGGGCAGCTGAGAAAAGAAACCTATTTTTTTACCCTTCGTACCTGATCCAGATCATACTGGCGTAGGAAAGCTGATAATCGTTTGAATTATTTTTGAACGCAAAACGCGACCCTAGGGTCGCGTTTTTTTATTCAGCCCTTCGCACAAACCAAGGAGGCTACTGATGAACGAAATGAATTACACCACACAAATGGATGCCGCAAAAAAAGGAATAGTTACCGAAGCAATGCACCATGTCGCTAAAACTGAAAATGTTGACGCGAATTGGCTCATTCAAAAAGTGGCGGAAGGCAAAATTGTCATTCCCGCAAATAAAAACCATAAATCACTGATTCCTGTCGGTGTCGGCGAAGGACTTTCGACAAAAATCAACGTGAATTTGGGAATCTCAAAAGATGTCAATGATTATGACGCAGAAATGACAAAAGTGAGAAAAGCTCTTGAACTTGGTATTCATGGCATTATGGATTTGAGCAATTACGGTAAAACAGCTGAGTTTAGAAGAGCCTTAATCGATGTTTCAACGGTCATGATTGGTTCAGTACCAATCTATGATGCCCTTGGATTCTATGAAAAAGATTTGATCGACATAAAACCGGAAGAGTTTCTGGATGTTGTTGAAAAACATGGTGAGGATGGAGTCGATTTTGTAACGATTCATGCTGGCGTCAACAAACATACAGTACAGACTTTCCTCAATAATCCAAGATTGACGAATATAGTTTCAAGAGGTGGATCGCTTATATTTGCATGGATGCAACTTACCGGCAATGAGAACCCTTTTGTTGAATATTATGATCGTTTGCTCGATATATGCGAAAAATATGACATCACTTTAAGTCTTGGTGATGCCATGAGACCTGGATCGATAGCGGATGGTACTGATGCATCCCAAATATCGGAACTCATTGCACTTGGTGAGCTGACAAAAAAAGCATGGGCGAAAAATGTTCAAGTAATGATCGAAGGGCCAGGTCATATGGCAATTGATGAGATAGAAGCCAATATGCTTCTTGAGAAAAAACTTTGTCATGGTGCGCCTTTTTATGTGCTGGGACCACTTGTAACCGATGTCGCTCCTGGTTATGACCATATCACTGGTGCCATAGGTGGAGCTCTCGCGGCCAGCAAAGGTGCTGATTTTCTTTGCTATGTCACTCCAGCTGAACATTTGAGATTACCAACTCTTGAAGATATGGTGGAAGGTATAATGGCTTTTAAAATCGCTGCACATGCAGGTGATATCGGCAAGAAATTACCTGGGGCAAGAGAGTGGGATAACAAGATGAGTGCTGCGAGAAAGGCCATTGATTGGGAAGCGATGTTCAATCTCGCGATCGATCCCGAAAAGGCACGAAAGTATCGTGCGGATAGTCAACCAGAGGAAGAACATTCATGTACTATGTGCGGCAAGATGTGTGCGATGAGAACGCTCAATAAAGTGATGAACGGAGAATCCATATGAAGCGTACACAAAAAATCACACTTTCGGGTGTGTTGATTGCACTTGGTGTGGTCTCAGGTTCTGTTCTTTACATTCCTATTGGAGTCATCAAAGCTTTTCCGGTACAGCATATGATCAACGTACTTTCGGCTATTCTTCTCGGTCCGTTTTATGCGGTGGCTAACGCCTTTTTGATTTCACTCATCAGAAATATGACGGGTGTTGGAAGTTTGCTTGCATTTCCAGGGAGTATGATTGGAGCACTCGTTGCATCGCTTTTATATAAAAAATGGGAAAAACTTGGACTCGCATTTTTGGGAGAGTGGATTGGAACTGGCATAATTGGGGGTGTTGTGGCATCACTTATGGCGAAAGTCTTGCTTGGATCCACCGCAGGAATGTCTGTGTTCCTCACTTCATTTCTTGCCAGCAGTTTCGTTGGTGCCAGCATCGCAGTAGTTCTGTATGGTGTACTAATGAAAACCGGATTGATGGCGTCACTTAAGAGAGAGAACTTATGAAAACCGTTCTGACTATTGCGGGTTCGGATCCTACAAGTGGTGCTGGAATTCAATCGGATATATTGACCATTTATCAAAATGGTGCATACCCATTTTCAGTAGTGACCTCCATTACCAGTCAAAACGCTATGGGAGTGGTAAACAGGTTCGATTTGGATGCAAACATCGTCAGAAGTCAGCTTGAAACTTTGCTTGAGACCCACTTGCCCGATGCGATTAAAATTGGTATGTTGGGTTCTGCGCTTAACTGTCACTTGGTACATGAGGTGTTGATGTCGAAATTTCCAGATGAAAAATTGCGTCCACCAATCATATTGGATCCTGTGATGGTATCCACGAGCGGTAAATCATTGATGGATGATGAAGGCGTAGATGTTCTTATTGAAAAACTTATGCCAATAGTCACATTATTGACACCGAATTTAATGGAATGTGAACGATTGTTTGCTCATAAAAAATCTCTGGATATTCACCGTCCCCCTTGCAATATATTGGTCACGGGGGGGCATTTAAAGGGTGACTGTGTTGATCGACTTACGCTGACAACAGGAGAAACATTTTTATGGACGTCACCTAGAATCAAAACCACTTATGATCATGGTACCGGATGTACGCTATCTTCGGCGATTGCTGCAAACATGGCTGTGGGGCAAACCTTGAATGAGAGTATTCGATTGGCGAAACTGTATTTGACAGAAGGGCTGAGGTATCCTGTGCTCTTTGAATCAGGATATGGCGGAATAAGAAAGTAGGTGAAACTTGGCAATAATTCACATTATCAACAATGAGGTATCAAGAGCATTTGTTGCTGACGGTGTTTTGGCATATGGAGGTTCACCCATGATGTCGGAGAATCATATGGAATTTGATGCCATTCATAAGCATTCAAGTGCTCTTGTGATCAACCTTGGAATGATCAATCCAGAGAAAAAGGTTCTAATGATCAAAGCCTGTCATAGTGCTGCCAAATATGGTATTCCAATTGGAGTGGATCCTGTAGGCATCCATATTTCACCATGGCGTCTTGAAGTCTTTCGCGAAATTATGTCCACATTTAAAATCGCATTTGTCAAAGGCAATCAAGATGAAGTTTATTGCGGAATCTTTGGGTCATACGACTGGGGAAACAAATCACTTGAAGCGGAGCAACACTTTGAGCTAGAGTTGTTCAGCTCAAAGCTTCTTGAAAGTAAAGTAGTATGGCTGATCACAGGCGAGAAAGACTATGTTATCGGTAGAGGCCGTTACGAGGTCATAGCCGGAGGCACTCCAGCCCTTAGAAAAATCTCAGGAGCAGGGTGTTTGCTCAGCGCTTTGGTAGCAGTGAATCTATCCAAAGGTCTATACATTTTTAATGCGGCAGTCAAGGCGAGCTGTGATTTGAAGAAAGCATCAGAAGGGTTTGTAGTAGGAGGTACGGGATCTTTGAAAATAAAAATTATTGATCAATTGGGTAAGGCGGGAGATTCAAATGTCTAAGATAATGTATTTGATCACGGGTGATTTACCGATTTCGAGACAACTCAAAATACTCAAACGACTAATGCCTCTTGGAATTGATTATTTACAGTACCGGAACAAATCAGCAGATCAAAA
>JAIOSU010000232.1 GCA_021107455.1 Clostridiales bacterium
GAAGTTTTCTTGATGGATGAACCACTATCAAATCTTGATGCAAAACTCAGAATTCAAATGCGTGCAGAACTGATTCGATTGCACAATGAGTTACAAACCACTTTTGTTTACGTAACACACGATCAAACTGAAGCGATGACCATGGGAACTAGAATTTGTGTTATGAACGATGGAATCATTCAGCAGGTTGCGGACCCTAAAACCATTTACAACAAACCAGCTAACTTGTTCGTAGCAGGTTTCATCGGTGCACCTCAGATGAACTTCATCCCGGCAAAACTCGTAGAAAAAAGTGGCGAGATTGTTGCAGTTATTGATGGAAGTGAAATTATGCTCAGTACTGAGAGTGCATCAAAAGTCAAAGCTGGAAATTATGTTGGTAAAGATGTCATTGTTGGCGTCAGACCTGAAAACATAAAAATTGTAGGTGAAGGTACAGGGCTTAAAGTCAAAGTAGAAGTTACTGAACTGCTGGGAAGCGATTCTAATATTTACTTCACATTTAGAGATAAACAATATATCGCAAAAGAAGACGGCTCTATCGATTTGAAATTTGGTCAAGAAATCAATATTGCTTTTGACAATGAGAAAATTCACTTATTTGATAAGGAAACTGAGCAATCAATCCTCCTTTGATTCTTACATCCTATTATTGGGACAGATCCTCCACATCTGTCCCATATCCCTTTTTTTAAAAATATGCTAGAATTGAAATGTACCTTATAAGGGAAAACAATGGGAGAGGTGGATGTATGAATGCTTTGCTTCAGGAACTTCAGACAATTTTGGACTGCAAAGTTGAATGGATCAAATCCGATCAACTCAAGCCTAAAAAAAATCAAACCATCATTTGCGAATCAAACCGTTTGAAAGTTCTGGTTCATAGATCACTCAGCCAGGTTGAGATTAGCTTGATTGAGAAACTCTTGGATAATTCCTCGATTTCATACATACAGAGCGAACTTGACATCCTTTGTGATCCAAATGGATACAAAAATGATGACAGGGCTTTAAAATATCCTTTGAAATTGTGGCGTATTCTATATAGAGACAGTAGGGAGGAAGTATCTGAGATTTTGAAATCCTCGTTCCATAAAGATCAGATCATCAACATGAATAACAATGAAAGCGTGGTTTTTGTCACGAAAGATGAAATCACACCATATGAACTTTTAGGTGTATTAGAATCTGAAGCTTTGACTAGCGTTAAAATAATCATAAGCAATTCAGTTGCACAATCATCTAGCCTGCACAAGGCTTATTTAGACACCCTTGAACTTTCTGAACTTGGAAAACGCATTAAAGAAAAGGCTCAAGTCATAAAATATGAGGACATGTTGTTTCCTATGTTTGTGAGCCAACTCAGAAAAGCAAATGGTCTGGATCTGAGCACTAATTCAGTGGGTGATTCCGAACTTGAACAAACGGCTATGATTTTTCTTGAAAACAATTTAAACATTACTGAGACGGCGAACAAACTGTTTATTCATAGAAATACACTGATTTACAGGCTCAATAAACTCGAAAATATCACTGGTTATGACATCCGAAAATTCAATGATGCCATCAACTACTATTTGAGCTATCTAGCAGATCAGATCAAGTGACAGTACACATTCGAAAAGTCCCTCAGGGACTTTTTATTTTATATTAGGGGAGGTTAGACATGGCATTTAAAGAAAATTTTCTTTGGGGATCGGCTTCGGCTGCATACCAAATTGAAGGTGCATATGAAGCAGATGGAAAAGGTGCGTCCATTTGGGATGTATGGGCACATTTGCCTGGAAAAACATTCGAAGGCACAAACGGTGACATCGCATGTGATCACTACAACAGATACAAAGAAGATGTTGCCCTTATGAAAGAGATGGGACTTCAGACTTATCGTTTTTCCATAGCTTGGACCAGAATACTGCCGCAAGGAACTGGTGATGTCAATTTAAAGGGAATAGAATTCTACAATAATTTGATTGATGAACTCTTGGCAAATGGTATTGTTCCAATGGTTACACTGTATCACTGGGATTTGCCACAATCTCTCCAGGATCTTTACGGAGGCTGGGAATCCAGAAAGATAGTTGATGATTTCGTGAATTACGCTAGGATATGCTTTGAATATTTTGGAGATCGTGTAAAGCACTGGATTGTAATGAACGAACCCAATATATTTACTTCTCTAGGATACATGCTCAAATTGCACCCGCCTGGTGTTCAAGATGAAAAATTATTCCTAAAGACATTCCACCATACAGTACTTGCACACGCAAGGACGGTTTTGTCTTATAAGGAAATGGGACAAGACGGCCTAATTGGTTCCAGCATTGCATACTCACCATCTTATGCGGCTACAGATAAAAAAGAAGATTTGGAAGCAAAAGCAATGTTTGATGCTACGGGACCCTTATGGTATTTGGACAGTTATTTCAAGGGAGATTATCCTGATGAGGCAGTTGACTATTATACAGAGAAACAAGTGATGCCTGTTGTGACAGAAGTTGATTATGATGAAATGAAACGTGCGGCACTTTTGTGTGATTTCATTGGCATCAATTATTATCAAACATCAACTGTTGCTCATAATCCAGTCGATGGAGTAGGATTCTCTGGCATGAATACATCGGGGAAAAAAGGAACGCAATCCGATAACGGTGTACCAGGTCTATATAAGCATGTGCGAAACGATAATCTAGAATATACCGACTGGGATTGGGCTATTGATCCCGATGGACTCAGATATGGACTTGAACTGCTGAAAGAACGCTATGATTTGCCAATCATTATCAGTGAAAATGGACTTGGTGCTTATGACACGGTTACACCTGACGGAAGAATTGAAGATGACTATAGAATTGATTATCTGAAAAAACATGTCATGGCATGTGAGCGTGCCGTAGATCATGGAGTTGATTTAATGGCATACTGTACTTGGTCATTTACAGATTTGTTAAGCTGGCTCAATGGCTATAAAAAGAGATATGGATTTGTTCATATTGATTTTGAATCAGAAGATTTGACTCGAACTAGAAAAAAATCCTTTGAATGGTATAAAAATCTGATTGCCTCGAATGGCAAAACACTTTAGGTGGAAATATGAATTACGTTGCAATGGACATTGGTGGGTCGGCAATTAAAGCCGGTATAATCAATTCAAAAGGCCAAGTACTCAAAAAAACCAGTATACCCACACCTATGGGATGTTTAGATGATTTAATTGATGTCTTATCTGGAATTGTAGAATGGGCAATGAAGGAGACAGAGATAAACGGGATTGCACTCAGTCAGCCATGTGCAACAGATTCGGTCACAGGTGAAGCGCTAAGTGAAGGGTCTTTGATCTATATCAAAGATACCAACCCTTCAAAAATATTAGGTGAAAAGTTTGCGTTGCCATATGCAGCTGCAAATGACGGAAATTGTGCGGCACTTGCTGAAGTTTGGATTGGAAACGCAAAAGAAGTCAGCAATGTGGCACTCGTCGTGTGTGGCACAGGAATTGGTGGATCAGTGTTGATCGATCAAAAAATAGTAGACGGTAAAAATAATTTTGCTGGTGAGTTTGGTATGTTCGTAACGGGATTTGACGAGGCCAGGAATCCAGTCATCTGGAGCGCCAATGGATCGACAAAGGCACTAGTGGATGATTATGCAAAACGATCAGGTAAGGATTCTAAATCTCTTGATGGAAAGGCTGTTTTTTCACTTTCTGATGCGGGAGATCCAGTTGCAATGGCCTGTGTGGCTGACTTCTTCAAAATATTTGCTTATGGTGTTCATGACATTCAACATGCTTTCGACCCGGATGTTATTTTAGTGGGTGGGGCGATTAGCGCTAGACCGGATTTTGTAGCTCGTATCAATGAAGCCCTTGATGTACTTTATACACAACTGAGGGGATTGATGTCACGCCCATCGCTTTCTGTTTGTGCCTGTGGCTCAGATGCCAATATGATCGGCGCAGTGTACCATCTTCTGAGCACGACCAATATTGACTAAATTTATATTTAAGTGTTATAATTGTGAAGTCGAAAACGGTTTCGACTCTTAATCAATATTGCAAGAGTACGGAAAGGCAGGTCATCATGGTTACAATATATGATATTGCGAATGCGTGTGGATGTTCCAGTGCAACGGTTTCAAAAGCACTGAACAACTATTCGGATGTAAACATAAATACAAAAGAGAGAATTATCAAAAAAGCAAAAGAGATGGGATTCGTCCCCAATCTTCAAGCAAGAGCTCTCAGTACGAAAAGAACTTGGAATATAGGTGTATTGTTTGAAGACAAAAGTAATAGCGGACTGACGCATTACTATTTCTCTCAGGTTTTGCAGGCAGTGAAAGAGCAAGCTGAGGAAAAAGGCTACGATATCACTTTCATTTCCAAAAACCTTGGTGGCGTTGAAATGTCATACCTTGAGCATTGCAATAGACGCAACATCGATGGCGTGGTGATCGCTTGTATAGACTTTGAAGATCAACAAGTACAGCAATTGATGGAAAGCAATATTCCTGTTGTGGTAATAGACTATGACTCAGAGCATGTCAGTGCCATCATGTCGGATAACGTTAGAGGAATCTATGAGTTGACTCATTATATGATTTCACTTGGTCATAGAGACATTGTCTATGCTTATGGTCACGAAGTCTTTGTTACTGAAGAGAGAATTCGTGGTTTCAAAAAGGCACTGGAAGAAGCCAAGATTCCATTTACAGAAGATATGCTTGTCAAATCCAGATATAGTGAGAAACAGGCTAATATTGACGTGGTGACTGAAATCCTTAAGAGAGATCAACTGCCCACAGCAATACTTTTTCCTGATGATTACTCTGCAATATGGGGAATCAATGCACTTAGAAACAATGGAATCAAAGTACCAGAGGAGATTTCAGTCGGTGGATTTGACGGGGTTGAAATTGGTGAAATGATTTTTCCGAGATTGACAACCATCAGGCAAAACACCACTAGACTTGGGAAGGAA
>JAIOSU010000144.1 GCA_021107455.1 Clostridiales bacterium
GAGTTCTTGAACAATATGAAATAGATCACATTATGGAAAAAGGTGCTGTAGCCGAATCATTCGGTTACTATTTCAACAAACAGGGTGACATCGTACATGAAATCAGTACCATTGGTATTGATTTAGATAAATTCAAATCTCTTAAACATGTTATTGCTGTAGCAGCAGGTGAAGATAAGGCGGAAGCCATCATCTCCATCGGAAAACTCAATCCAAACTTAGTTTTGGTGACAGACGAACGCACAGCAAAAAAAATTCTAACGTATTTGATTTAAGGAGGAACTTCACATGGTAAAAGTAGCAATTAATGGTTTTGGAAGAATTGGTAGATTAGTATTTAACGCTATGGCGGAACAAGGATTAATTGGAACAAAGTTTGAAGTAGTAGCAGTAGTGGATATGACAACTGATGCTGATTATTTTGCATATCAGTTGAAGTATGATTCAACACAAGGTAAATTCAAAGGCGAAATCTCAACAAAGAAAAGCAGCCCTGAACTTGCAGATGATGATATTTTAGTAGTAAACGGTCATGAGACAAAATGTATCATGGCAACAAGAAATCCTTCTGAACTCCCTTGGAAAGAACTCGGAGTTGAGTATGTCATCGAGTCAACTGGTCTTTTCACAACATCTGACGCAGCAAAAGGACACCTTGAAGCTGGCGCTAAGAAAGTAATCATTTCAGCTCCTGGTAAAGGCGATGTAAAAACAGTGGTAATGGGCGTAAACGAAAACGAATACGATCCAGCACTTCACAACATAGTATCAAATGCATCTTGTACTACAAACTGTCTCGCACCAGTGGTACACGTTCTTCTTAAAGAAGGTATCGGAGTTGAGACTGGACTTATGACTACAATCCACTCTTACACAGCAACACAAAAAACTGTCGATGGTCCTTCAAAGAAAGACTGGAGAGGTGGAAGAGCTGCAGCAATCAACATTATTCCATCTTCAACAGGCGCAGCAAAAGCTGTTGGTGAAGTTTTACCGGTAACAAAAGGAAAAATGACAGGTATGTCATTCAGAGTACCTACTCCTACAGTATCTGTTGTAGACCTTACATTTAGATCTGAAAAAGAAACTTCTATAGAAGAAATTGATGCATTACTCAAAAAAGCATCTGAAACTTACCTTAAAGATATCCTTGGATATGGAAATGAAGAACTCGTATCTACTGACTTTATCCACGATGCAAGATCTTCAATCTATGATTCACTTGCAACACTTCAAAACAACCTTCCTGGAGAAAAGAGATTCTTCAAAATCGTATCATGGTATGACAACGAGTGGGGCTACTCAAACAGAGTGGTTGACCTCTTGACATTCATGACAAGCAAATAAATATCAAGATCAATAAGTTGGGCTGTAGACGAAGTCCTCAGAAAGTTTGATAACAAAGTCTGCGGCCTAGCCCTGGTTTATGATGAACCAGGGTTTACTTTATGAATACAGTGGAGGTCTCAATGTATAACAAAAAGACAATTGAAGATATCGCGGTAACGGGTAAGAAAGTGCTCGTAAGATGCGATTTCAATGTTCCGATTCAAGAAGGCAAAATTACAGATGAAAATAGAATACTCGGCGCGATGCCTACTATTGAGTATTTAGTCAAAAATGGAGCGAGAGTCATATTATGCTCACACCTTGGAAAACCCAAAGCATTTACACCAGAGTTCAGTTTGGCACCTGTTGCTGAAAGATTGTCTGAACTCTTGGGACAAAAAGTCGTGTTCCATTCTGAAGAGGAAGTTGTCGGCCCTAAATCAATTGAAGCCGCAGCGGCACTTACAGATGGTCAAGTGATGCTTCTTGAAAATACAAGATTCAGAAAAGAAGAGACTAAGAACGGTGTGGAATTCTCAAAAGACTTGGCTGAACTGGCTGATCTGTTTGTAAATGACGCATTTGGGACTGCTCACAGAGCCCACTCATCAACAGTAGGTGTGACTGAATTCGTAGAAGAATCAGTTTGCGGCTATCTGATCCAAAAGGAACTGAAGTTCCTCGGGGAAGCAGTGGATCGTCCTGAAAGACCATTCTGTGCAATTTTAGGTGGAGCAAAGGTTTCTGATAAAATAAAAGTCATCGAGAACCTTTTGACCAAAGTCGATACTTTGATCATAGGTGGAGGAATGGCTTATACATTCCTAAAAGCATTAGGTTATGAGGTTGGCAATTCACTTGTGGAGGCTGATAAAATAGAATACGCAAAAGAAATGCTTGATAACGCTAAAGCAAAAGGCGTCTCTATGATGCTTCCAGTGGATCATATCGTCGCCACAGAGTTTAGTAAAGATGCGCAGCCGATTGTCACAGAAGATGAGAACATCTCAGCTGGACAAATGGGACTCGATATAGGACCTAAAACCGCAGCGCTTTACGCTGAAGCGGCTTCAAAGGCAAAAACAATTATTTGGAACGGTCCTATGGGCGTTTTCGAATTTGAGAATTTTGCAAAAGGAACCATTGCAGTGGCTAAGGCACTTGCAGATTCCGATGCAACTACTGTAATCGGTGGTGGAGATAGTGCGGCCGCAGTCAACATACTCGGTTTTGGTGATCGTATGACTCACATATCAACCGGTGGTGGTGCTTCACTTGAATTCCTTGAAGGTCTGGTATTGCCAGGAATAGAAGCACTCAACGACAAATAGGAGGACCAATGAGAAAACCAATAATAGCTGGAAACTGGAAAATGCATAAAACTGTAGCTGAAGGGGTTGCATTTGTAAATGCCATCAAACCTGAAGTTACTGATACTGATGTGGAAGTGCTTGTTTGCGCTCCTTTCACAATGCTACCTAACCTTGTGGAAGCCGCAAAAGGCTCAAATGTAAAAATTGGCGCACAAAACATGCATTTCGAAGATTTTGGTGCTTATACCGGTGAAGTCAGTGCAGATATGTTACTGGATATCGGTGTTACACATGTCATCATTGGACACTCAGAAAGAAGACAATACTTCGCTGAGACCAACGAGACAGTAAATTTGAAGACGCTGAAAGCGCTTTCAAAAGGACTTGTTCCTGTGGTTTGTTGCGGTGAGACACTGGAGCAAAGAGAAGCGGGAGAAACTAAGGACATTTGTAAAACACAAATCGTAAAAGCTTTTGAGAACATCTCGGCGAAAGACGCAGTCAAAGTGGTTGTGGCCTATGAGCCAATCTGGGCGATCGGTACCGGTAAAACGGCCAGCAGCCAAGATGCAAACGATGTTATTTCATATATCAGAGAAGTCATTGAATCCGTTTATGGCGATGAAGTCTCTGAAGAAGTTAGAATTCAATATGGTGGTAGCGTCAAACCTGCCAATGTTGAAGAAATCATGAATGAAGCGGATATCGACGGTGCACTTGTCGGTGGCGCAAGTCTGGAAGCAGACAGCTTCGTTCAATTGGTCAATTTTTAAGGAGCTGAACACATGAAAAAACCAACTGCAATAATCATCATGGACGGATGGGGACAAAATGACAGTGTTCGCGGTAATGCCGTTGCGATGGCAGATACACCGAACTATGATCGCCTCATTCAAAAATACCCAAATACTTTAATTGCAGCAAGCGGACTCGATGTAGGGCTTCCCGATGGTCAAATGGGAAATTCCGAAGTCGGTCACTTGAACATAGGCGCTGGCAGAGTGATTTATCAGGAACTCACGAGAATCACAAAGTCCATTTTAGATGGTGACTTTTTCTCAAATAAGGAATTGGTCGGCGCAATGGAGCACGCTAAAGCAAACGGCACAAAACTACACACCTGGGGTTTACTATCAGATGGTGGGGTACACAGTCATATCGATCATTTGAAGGCACTTATAAAAATGGCTAAAGATTATGGTCTTGAGAACATTTATGTACATGCTTTCATGGATGGAAGAGATACTTCCCCAACTTCTGGAATTGATTATATCAAGGAACTAGAAGCCTACATGAAGGAAGTGGATTTTGGCAAGATCGCCAGTGTTTCAGGAAGATATTATTCAATGGACAGGGACAAGAGATGGGAACGTATCGAAAAATCCTATCAGATGTTGGTTCTTGGCGTTGGAAATACTTCAGAGTCTGCAGTGGAGGTCATGGAAAAGACGTACGAGGCGGGAATAACAGATGAATTTGTTTTGCCAACTGTAATCGTGGAAAACGGAAGTCCTGTCGCTACAGTCGGTGCAAATGATGCAGTTGTGTTCTTCAACTTCAGACCCGATCGTGCAAGAGAGATTACACGTGCCATAGTAGATGTAGACTTTGACGGTTTCAAAAGAGATTACTTCGAAACCAAGTATGTCGGCTTTACCCAATACGACAAAACGATTGAAAACATCGAAATCGCTTATGCACAACAATCCATCAATAACACGATGGGTGAGTATTTATCAAATTTAGGCAAGACTCAACTCAGAATTGCTGAAACAGAGAAATACGCACATGTGACTTTCTTCTTCAACGGTGGCGTGGAAGCACCGAATGCAGGAGAAGATCGCGTTTTAATCGAATCTCCAAAAGTTGCGACATATGATTTGAAACCGGAAATGTCCGCCTATGAAATGACAGACAGACTTCTGGATGAACTCAATCGCGACTATTATGATTTCATTATCATCAATTATGCGAATCCCGATATGGTTGGTCATACGGGCATCATAGAGGCAGCTGTTAAGGCTGTGGAAGTTGTTGATGAATGTCTCGGAAAAGTGGTTGCTAAACTTGAAGAGAAGCAAGGTGCATTCCTTATAACAGCGGATCACGGCAACGCGGAGCAAATGCTCACAGAAGATGGTAGTCCATTCACAGCACACTCTACCAACCACGTTCCATGTATACTTGGTGGAGCGGGAAATGTGAAGCTCACTGATGACGGCAAACTTTGTGACCTTGCACCGACGGTACTTGAACTAATGGGGCTGGATAAGCCACAGGAAATGACTGGAAATTCAATCATTATAAAATAAAATAAACTTATGGAGGTAATCAAATGTCAGTTATTACGGATATTTTTGCAAGAGAAATTTTAGATTCAAGAGGCAATCCTACTGTTGAAGTTGAAGTTTATTTGGAAGACGGCGCAATGGGAAAAGCTCAAGTTCCATCTGGAGCATCTACGGGTGCATTTGAAGCGGTAGAACTTAGAGACGGCGACAAGAGCAGATATATGGGTAAAGGCGTTCAGAAAGCTGTTGACAATGTCAACGAATTGATCGCACCAGAACTCGAAGGCTGGGATGTATTTGATCAAGTGGGCATCGATAAGTTCATGATCGAACTCGATGGTACGCCTAACAAAGCAAAACTTGGAGCAAACGCAATTCTTGGTGTTTCAATTGCTGTAGCTAGAGCTGCTGCTGATTCGCTTGGACTCGCTCTTTATGAGTACGTTGGTGGAACAAATGCAAAAACATTGCCTGTTCCTATGATGAATATCATGAACGGTGGAGCACATGCTGACAATAATGTTGACATCCAAGAATTCATGGTTATGCCAGTTGGCGCAACTTCATTTAAAGAAGCGTTAAGATGGGGAGCTGAAATTTATCATACTTTAAAAGCAGTTCTTAAATCAAAAGGACTTGCTACTGGAGTAGGCGATGAAGGTGGTTTCGCACCGAATCTTCCAACAAATGAAGATGCTCTCAAAGTTATTATGGAAGCAATCGAAAAAGCTGGCTATAAACCAGGTGAGCAAATCAAATTGGCGCTTGACGTTGCGGCTAACGAACTGTTCGATGAGAAAACTGGCAAGTACACACTTGCAAGCGAAGGCCGTGAGTTTACAGCTGCAGAACTCGTGGATTACTACGCAGGTCTTGTAGAAAAGTATCCAATCATCTCAATTGAAGATGGTCTTGCAGAAGAAGATTGGTCTGCTTGGAAACTTATGGTTGAAAAACTTGGCGACAAGATTCAAATCGTCGGCGATGACCTTTTTGTTACGAACACTGAAAGACTTGCAAGAGGCATCAAAGAAAAATCAGCAAATTCCATCTTGATCAAACTCAACCAAATCGGTACAATCACTGAGACGCTTGATGCGATTGAAATGGCAAAACGTGCTGGATTCACAACAATCAGCTCACACAGATCAGGTGAAACTTCAGATTCAACAATCTCAGATATGGCAGTTGCGGTAAACGCCGGTCAAATCAAAACTGGCGCACCTGCAAGAACTGACCGTGTTGAAAAATACAACCAACGCATGAGAATTGAGGAGCAACTTGGTGACAATGCAATTTATGCTGGCATGAATGCATTCTACAATTTAAGATAGTCATTAATTCATTGGCTTTACCCACTTTGAGAAAACTCAAATTGGTCAAAATAAAAGCAAATCTTGATTACAAACAAAAGGTGCATGGGCTTGGTGGACAGCAACCACCAAGCTTTGTGCTTTTTTGATAAAAAAATAATGAATGAATTGTATTTTAAGGTATACTGTGTTAAAATACCTATGTTAAGCAAGTGAAATGGAGGTGTAGAAGAATGGACGTT
>JAIOSU010000319.1 GCA_021107455.1 Clostridiales bacterium
ACGGTCTATGTATATATTTTATATTATAAAATGCAAGCTTATCCAAACAAAGGTTATTTTTTATTTTTCTTGAACCCATGGGGAAGCAATGGCAAAGGAGTTGCCTTTGCTAATATCAGATGAAAGTACGGCACAATTGATTATGATGACATCATGCTTTTCACAAACAAAGTACTTGAAAAGTATACTGACATGGATGAATCACATCTCTTTGTCACTGGTGGTTCTTATGGTGGATTCATGACAAACTGGATTATAGGCCATACACAACATTTCAAGGCTGCAGCTGCACAAAGAAGCATTTCGAACTGGACAACGGAATATGGTGTGACAGATATCGGATACTATTTCGTTACTGATCAAATCGCTGCAGATCCATGGTCGAACTATGAAAAGCTTTGGGATCATTCGCCACTCAAATATGCGGATCAAGTGCTCACACCAACCCTTTTCATCCATTCGGACATGGATTACAGATGTTGGCTTCCTGAAGCGCTACAAATGTTCACGGCACTCAAGAACTACGGTGTTGATGCTCGCCTTTGCGTTTTTAGGGGTGAAAATCATGAACTCAGCAGAGGCGGTAAACCAAAGCATCGTCTTCGTAGACTTGAGGAGATTACGAAATGGTTTGAGAAGTATAAGTAGGGGTAGATAAGTGCAGGGAGAGGCAGGGAGAGGCAGGAAGAGCAGGGAGAAGCAGGGAGAGCAGGGAGAGCAATGAGTGCAGAAAAAGCAGGAAAAGCAGGAAAAGCAGGAAAAGAACAAGGATGTTTTATTTGATCTTGAACTTAATTTTTTCCTGCACTCCCTGCACTCCCTGCACTCCCTGTACTTCCTGTACTTCCTGTACTTCCTGCACTCCCTGCCTACCCTGAATTATCCTGCCCCTCCCTTTTTTTATTGACTTTACTCCTTACGTATGGTTTAATATAGATGGTCATCAATATAGATGAATATGAATATATACAACTATGAATGTAAGGAGAAAATATGATTGCTTTAACAGATCTCGCAAAAGTAATGAAAGCTTTGTCCGACCCGACCAGGCTACATATCGTACAAATGCTCTCCACCAGTGAGATGTGTGCGTGCGATATATTGGAATCCTTCGAAATTTCACAACCGACGCTATCCTATCACATGAAGAATCTGATGGAAAATCAGATTGTCACGGGTAGGAAAGAAGGCACATGGATGAAATATGCCATCAACCCCATAGTCATCAGTGAAGTTATAAAGTATTTTCAAAATATTGACACATCTGAACCGATAGAAATCGGATGTGTGAAATGCGGAGGGTTGGATTGATATGGGCTTTTTCAGTTTTTTAAATCAACAGTTATTGAAAATGGTATGGCTTGACAACAGTGTCAAGTGGCTTGTCGAAGAGGTATTTGGGCTAGATGCCACTGAGCGAATCGGAGGCAGTGTCCATTTTTTCATCTATGATGTCATCAAGATATTCATTTTATTGTCAGTCTTAATTTTTGCTGTATCCTATATCCAAAGTTTCTTTCCTCCAGAGAGAACAAGAAAAATTCTCGATCGTTTCAAAGGGATTAAAGCAAATATATTGGCAGCACTGCTGGGAACGGTCACACCGTTTTGCTCATGCTCATCTATTCCACTTTTTATTGGATTCACCAGTGCAGGACTTCCTGTAGGAGTAACGTTTTCATTTCTGATTTCATCTCCTTTAGTGGATTTGGCATCGGTCATAATGCTGGCAAGTATCTTCAACTGGAAAATCGCATTTGCTTATGTACTCGTGGGACTTGTACTCGCAGTAGTAGGAGGATCACTTATAAGCAAGTTGGGTATGGAAAAGTACGTTGAACCTTTCGTTTACGAAAGTCAGATGATGGATATTGAGCAAGATGAACTGACAGTCAAGGATCGAATCAATTTTGGTGTCGATCAGGTCAAAGATATTGTCCATAAGGTATGGATTTATGTGCTCGTGGGTGTGGGTATAGGCGCACTGATTCACAATTGGATTCCAGAATCTTTCATCACAGCGGTTCTAGGACAGGACAAGTGGTATTCCGTGTTGCTCGCAACATTGGTTGGAGTGCCTATGTATGCCGATATTTTTGGAACTTTACCGATTGCTGAAGCTCTTGTGGCCAAAGGCGTAGGAATTGGAACAGCATTATCGTTCATGATGGCGGTTACGGCACTTTCGATGCCATCTATGATCCTGCTTAAAAATGTGGTCAAATCAAAATTGCTCTTAGTGTTCATATTCATTGTGACAATGGGCATCATAATAATTGGTTACACTTTCAATGCATTCGCATATTTATTAATTTAAAGGAGACTCGATATGGTTATTAAAATTTTAGGTTCTGGTTGTTCAAAATGTGCAAAATTAACTGAAAATACCAAAGAAGCTATTGCAAAATTGGGTGTTGATGCAGAAATCGTCAAAGTTGAAGATTTCAAGGAAATCATGAAATATGGAGTTATGGCGACACCTGCCATGGTAGTGGATGAAAAGTTGATGTTCTACGGAAAAGTGATGAAGACAGAAGAAATAATGAATTTACTAAAGTAGGAACATGTGCTATAATTTTTGCATACGGAGGAAACAAAATGTGTTTATATGTCAATCTAATTATTTTGAATAGACTCGAGCATGTGATTTCAAGCGTTTCAGCATTGAAATCATCAGTCCTAGGGGTAGTCTGTCAAAAATTAGATGAACGCATGTAAGCGGATCACAGTTTTCTTAAATTTGTTGTTTATAACGAAAGATAGAACCTGAGCGATTCACTTGCTCAGGTTTTTTTGTGTCCAAATTCACCCTTTGCGGAATCGCTGGGTTCATCTGATTCAAACTGGTAAAAGGTTGTGGAGGCAATTATGATAAGAATAGTTATGAAAGATATCGAAAAATATTACGGTGCAAATTATGTGCTTAAAAAACTCAATTTGGAAATCTTCGAAGGGGAACGTGTAGGCATACTTGGTCCTAATGGGGCTGGAAAGTCAACTGCCTTCAAAATAATTTCAGGTTCTGAAAATTATGAAACAGGGGATCTTTTCATCACTCGAGGTGCCAAAATTGGAGTTCTGGATCAGATTCCTGTTTATCCTGAACACTATAGTGTGAAGCAATGTCTCTACACGCCCCTTGAACCTTTAATGAGTCAAAAACGCGAGCTGGACGAGATGACAGAGCGACTCAAAAGCGATTCCAGTGACAGATTGCTTGAAAAATACGGTGAGCTGCTCAGCCGTTTTGAGCTTGCTGATGGATATTCCATGGATGACAGAGTCAATGAGGTGGCTAAAGCTTTTAATTTTGATGAAATATTCCTGGAAAAGCCTTTTATGCTCTTGAGTGGAGGAGAGAAGACCAAAGTCAATTTGGCCTGCCTCTTTTTAAGCGACATCAACGTATTGTTACTTGATGAACCTACGAACCATCTCGATTTGTCCACCATCAATTGGGTGGAAGACCACATCAAGAAATTTGCTGGAACCGTCGTTGTCATTTCACATGACAGATATTTCCTTAATCAGGCAGTTACGAGGATCATAGAAATCAATGATGGTCAGGCGCAAAGTTTCAAAGGCAACTATGATGCATATTCACAGCAGAAAAAGCTCCAGATGGAGCAGCAAATGGAACAGTATACTATTGAGCAAAAGAAGATTAGACAACTCGAAGAAGCTGCAAAGCGGATGCACGAATGGGCAAAGCAAGCGGACAGTGCAAAAATGCACAGGCGAGCGTTTTCCATAGAGAAACGGATTGAACGGATTGATCCGATGGACAAACCGAAAGTGGAGAGAAAGCTGACAAGTGGCTTTGATGCCATAAAGAGTAAAAGTAATGAAATGGCAAGACTTGAAGGCGTGAAGAAGGCCTTTGGAGAAAATGTCGTACTTAAAAATTTCGACGGTTTGGTCCGTAAAAATGATCGAATCGCACTACTTGGCAACAACGGCAGCGGTAAAACGACACTTTTAAAAATGTTACTGGAAATGGAAACTTTGGATTCAGGAACAATCAAGTTAAGTCCTTCTGCTGAAATCGGTTATCTTCCTCAAGAAATTGAATTTGATGATGGGGAAATGACAGTTCTGGAATGGATCAAACAAACGCTTGAGAAGGATGAAGCTTCAGCCAGAGGATTGCTGGCACAATATAGATTCAAACAGGACACTGTTTTCAAAAAACTCAGTGGATTATCAGGCGGTGAAAAAACCAGGCTCATGCTTTGCAAGTTGATGAATGGTCCTGTGAACTTCCTGTTTCTTGATGAACCGACAAACCATCTAGACATTGAATCCAGGGAATGGGTTGAGGAAGCAGTTTCAGAGTATACTGGCACAATGGTTTTTGTATCCCACGACAGACATTTTATCATGAAATTCTCAAGCAAGTATTGGACGCTTGTTGATGGGGAAGTCTTCGAGTATGAAGGAGATTTTGAAGCATATAAAGCCATAGTGGAAGAATACTACAAAAAGCCTGAGAGGATTGAACCTGAAAGGATTGATGTGAACTTCAAGGCGGAAGCTCAAGCACAATCCCAAGGTAAGCCCAAACTCAATACAGTAATGATCGAGAAGCTTGAGAATGAAATCGAAGAAATTGAGGAAAGACTACTTGAAATTGAGGATTGTCTTTACAGTGGAGCTCTTGCGGCTCAAGAGATTGAGCAGTTGATTGCTGAAAAAGAGGCACTGAATATTGCTCACGAAGAACTCTATGATCGATGGACGAAATATTCCATTGTGATATAATATTTCCATAAACGAATAATATAATAAGGGGTGGCTGAAATGACTTATCAAGATGTAATGGATCGCGCGAAGGACAAAATCGGTCTGAACTGTAAAGTTTGCAAAGAATGTAATGGCATCGCATGCAAAGGTAGAATTCCAGGTCCGGGCGGCAAGGGTACAGGAGTGGGGTTCATCAGAAATTATAAGGATGTGAAGAGTATTGCACTTCATATGAACACCATTCACGATGTAGAAAGCGTGGACACCAAATTTGAGTTCTTCGGAAAAACTTTTGCTTTGCCGGTTTTTGCGGGTCCAATTGGAGCGGTTCAACTGCATTATAGCAGTGTTTATTCCGATTTGACGTATTCTGAGGCAGTTGTAAAAGGTTGTGCAACCGCAGGTGTGATCGCTTTCACTGGCGATGGTGTACAAGATGAGGTTTTTATTGGCACAGCTGAAGCCATAAAAAATCAACGCGGTATCGGTGTGCCAACTATCAAGCCTTGGAAAAAGGATGAAGTAATCAAGAAAATCAGAATTGCTGAGTCCGCTGGTGCCGTTGCTGTAGCGATGGACATCGACGCTGCGGGTCTTGCCATACTCGCCGCTCAGGGCAAACCGGTAGCTCCAATGCCTATGAAGGTGCTACGAGAAGTCATTGGAAGTACCAAGCTTCCATTTGTAGTGAAAGGCATCATGACAGCTGAAGGTGCAAAGAGCGCTGCAGAAGCTGGAGCCTATGCAATAATTGTTTCCAATCATGGGGGACGAGTACTCGATGAGACTCCATCCACCATTTCACAATTGCCAGAGATTGTTAAAGCTGTAAAAGGCAAGACAAAAATCATAATTGATGGCGGTTTCCGTTCTGGACTTGATATATTCAAAGCTTTGGCGCTCGGTGCGGATGCAGTGATGATCGCAAGACCTTTTGTGACTGCTGTCTATGGTGGAGATTCAGAGGGGGTCGAGCTACTCGTACAGCAATACAAAAAAGAACTTGAAGAAGCGATGTTGATGACTGGATGCCGCACAGTCACTGATATTGACGCCAGCAAAGTAAAAATGCTGTAAGATATAAATAGATTGTAAACCATTTGTAAAAACGATAAAAAACCTATTGACATTTATGCTCGGCAGGTGTAATTTATAATTGAAATTAGCACTCGGAAGTCTAGAGTGCTAACGACAATATATTTTGCTAAAGGAGGAGTTGTTATGTTAAGTTTGATGCCTTTCAATCGAAATGGATTGCAAAGAAGAGGCTCGGATGATTTTGTCGATTTTTACAACATGATTGATGATTTTTTCAATAACGACTTGTTGTCCTCAAAATCATTAAGAAGCAGCGGATTTAAGGTGGATGTGAAAGACAATCCAGAAAATTATGTCGTTGAGGCTGAACTTCCAGGTTTCAACAAAGAAGATATCAAATTGGATTTCGAAGATGGCAAATTGCTGATTTCTGCAGAACACAAAGAAGAAAACAACGAGGAAAAAGAAAACTACATCCACAGAGAAAGAAAAATGTGCTCTATGCAACGTGTGGTTTATCTTAAAGATGTAAAACCTGAAGGCATTTCCGCACAACTTGAAAATGGAGTGCTTGTTGTTGAAGTCCCTAAAGCAGAACAGATTAGCAACAAGATGCAGATTGAGATTAAATAAAAAATAAGAGCCAGCTTGACGTTTTTGAGTCAAGCTGGCTCTTATTTTTCGCGTAGTTAAGTTTCCGAAGGAAACTTATTAGCGTCTCAGTTTGATTTTGGAAAATGTAATTGCTTGACGCAAGCTCTTAGTTTTTATGTGAAAACCATCACCTAAAACATCCGTTATATGCTATCAAAATAAGTAAATTTTCACAAATCACTCTAGGATTCAAATGGTGTATAATTATAAGTAATAGAATTGGAAACGATTCCAAAATGAATTCAGAGGTGATGTCTTGAAGAACTCAAAACAATTTAAAAAGAGCGAAAAAAGTAAGTCTATTAGGAGCAAATTGACCATTGTGCCACTTGCCCTAATTTTTTTGGGTGTAGCTGCAATAGGGATTGTTTCATCCCATTTTTCAAAACAGAATATCATGAGTGAAATGGAAAGGAACGGTTACACCATTTCTGAAGGCTTTATTGATAGACTCATCGACAATGAAAAAACTCTTGAAATCGTTTATGAACAGATAGAAGATAAAATCAAATCCACGAATCGTGTTGTGGCTTCAAACGAAGAAATCATGAGCAATCAATATCTATCGAGACTCGCGCAACAACTTGATGTGTTTGAAATCTCTATAGTGAATGTTAGGGGAAAAGTGGAGTATTCGAATATCAGTAGTAGAATCGGTGCACAAATTCCTGAGGATGCAACTTCAAGGGCTGTTTTAAGTGGAAAAGTGAGCACCAGTTATGATCCGATTATAAATAATGAGAATGACAACAAAGATTATATCTATGGGTATTTGAAACATCCTTCCGGAGGCATGATTCAAACGGGAATTCAAGCGACAAGACTGGCTTACCTGGAGAAAGTCTTCAGCTATCAGGAAATGATAACGCAGATGACTCAGTCCGATGAAATCATATTTGCCGCATATATCGCTTCAGATGGTACGGTTTTGGCTCATAGTGACAAAGACCTTTTAGGACAGGTTATAGGTTCTGAATCATCTGAACTAAGAGTTTTGGAATCAGGAATTGCTGAAGCGACAGAACTTGAGGGAAAACTCGATATGCTTGTGCCGGTTGTGATTGAAGGCAATGTGGCTGGTGTATTGAATATTGGGTTCTCAATGGTAAATGTTGATCAGGCTGTCGCTGACAATAGTGTTGTTATTTATGGGATTTCAGTCTTGGTATTTTTAGGACTCGGGATATTCCTTTATTCTACATCCAACAAGGTGATTATAGGGGTCAACAAATTGAAGGCTGCTCTCAACACGATGTCTGGTGGTGATTTTTCAATGCCTCTCGATCACAAACTCATTAAGTACAATGATGAAATTGGAGAAATGGCAAAGTCCACTGAAACGCTGAAAACTGCATTAATTGAAATTGTGACAAATGTGGTTCGATCCAGTGAAAAGCTCAAATCGTCGTCATCAGATATGCTTGCGACATCTGAACAATCGTCCATTGCATCAAGCCAAGTTGGAATGACTATCGATCAGATTGCAAGAGGTGCTGTTCAGCAAGCAGAAGACACTCAAAAGGGTGCAGAGGCAATAAGTGTCCTTTCAAATATGGTTGGAGAAAATGAAAAACGTCTTGGACTGCTTAATAGTTCCACAAAAGGTGTCACCAATCTAAAAAATGAAGGCGCAGAACTACTGAGAGCGTTAGTGGATCAATCGGAAATCAGCAATCACGCATCAAGAGAAGTGAGATCGGTCATTATGAATACAAATGAAAGTGCGCAGAAAATTGTAAAAGCGAGTGAGATGATTCAGAACATCTCAAAGCAGACCAATCTACTGGCACTCAATGCCGCAATTGAGGCAGCAAGAGCGGGAGAAGCTGGAAAAGGATTCTCAGTTGTTGCTGATGAAATAAGAAAACTTGCAGAAGAATCCTCTCGATTCACAGAGGAAATCACTAAAATCATAAGAGAACTCATTGAAAAGACGAACAGTGCAGTTGGAGATGTGGAGTCGCTTGAAAAAGTCATCAAAGAACAAGTGAACAGTGTTAGGTTGACCAGTGGTAAATTTGATGGTATTTCAAGTGCTATTGAAACCATGCAAAGTGCAATTGATGAAGTCAATGAGACCGAAAAAGAAATGTTGCGTCAAAAGGATGTGATTGTGTCCATAATAGAGCATCTGTCAGCCATATCTGAAGAAAACGCCGCAGGAGCTGAAGAGGCCACAGCTTCAGTTGAGGAACAGATCACAGCAATCAAAGTGGTAGCTGAAGCCAGCAAAGAACTTGCGGATCTTTCTGAGGAACTCTCACAACAAATGGATAAATTCAGTATTTAATAGAAATTTAAGGGTTGTTTAACGCTATGTTTATAGAGTTCATGTGAACTACTCGCCACCTAAAAACAACATCTCATTGAGTTTTGTTTTGTGGAGGTGGGAGCTTCTTAGTCAATGCCCCTAATAGGGCAAGTATCACTAAGCTATCCCTGTCGTTCCGACAGTTCTGTAATTCAATATATTGATTGAGGCGTTGACGTCTCTATCATGTTCGGTTTTG
>JAIOSU010000216.1 GCA_021107455.1 Clostridiales bacterium
AACTGGATGATGAATGGACAGCCAGAGCCATCATCGACGAGCTCGACATCGCAGAAAAAGATGTGGCAATCCTCATGATCAACGGTAGGGACGGCCTTCTCGACACCACCCTCAAACCTGGGGATGTGGTCTCAATATTCCCACCTGTCGGAGGAGGTTGATATGGTCCGTTATCTCAAAAACAAAAACATGCTCAGTCAGGAAGAATGCGACCTGCTTCTGAGCAAAAGCGTCTGCATTGTCGGCTGTGGTGGTCTCGGTGGTTACATCATCGAAATGATCGGCAGAATAGGCGTCGGCAAAATTATCGCAGTGGATGGCGATGTCTTTGATCTCACCAACCTGAACAGACAGTTCCTTTGCACAGAAGGACACATCGGGCTTGGCAAGGCAGAGACCGCCAAAGAACGTATGTCAAAGGTTAATTCAGACATCACCTTCACCGCCATCAGCGAGTATTTGACCGAGGAAAACGCTGAAGAAATCCTCCGTGGACATGACATCGTCATCGATGCACTGGATTCCATCGCAGCACGTTTCATCCTGCAGGAGACCGCCTCAAAACTTGGTATCCCCATGATCTATGGCGCTATCGCTGGATGGTATGGACAGGTCAGCACCATCATGCCTGGAAGCAAATTCCTCGATAGAATTTATAGAAACCATGAGGGCAGAGGTCATGAGGCACAGCTTGGCAACCCTTCGTTTTCTCCTGCACTTGTGGCATCCATCGAGGTGAGCGAGGCTGTGAAGGTTCTGATTGGACGGGGAGAGACATTGGATGGCAAACTGTTGATGATTGATTTGTTGAATAACGACTTTGAAGTACTGTTTGACTAACGATATTTCAGTTTGCTGAAATATCGGGCGACGTGGTGTTTGAGAGCAAACACAGGAGCCTTATGTATATATGTTCTTCAAACTTATGAGTGCCTGATTTTTTCAGTCGCTCTTTTTGTATGTTATTACACTTGTCATCTGGGTAAAAACCTATACAATAATAATAAAACGTTGGGGTGCCCTATGAACAACATAAAGAAAAGAATTTTACTCAGTCGCGAAGCCATGCTATTCGACTCGCCGCTTTATATCCTAAAAGGATTCTTGAGCATGATGACCGCCTATTTCCTATTTAATGACCACTACATCATCGGAAAGGATATGATATCTGTATTCTTCGGAATGATGATGACCCTTGAGCCAGTGAATGTCTCTGGACTCAAAAGTGGATTTGGACAAGTGCAGGCTACCATTTTAGGCGGAGTCGTTACAGCAGTCATCATCTATTTTTTCGGAGTGAACTGGCTGACCATACCGCTGGCAGTCGCAATCACCATGTACATTTCTCTGGTGCTCAACTGGCGCATCGTATCTCCGGTGGCCATATTTACAGCCATCTATATGACACAGCTCATTCAAACGAATGCAGTGGGTGACCCGAGCATGCTGTTGACGCTTAGGCTTAGGATGTTTGCTCTCGCTGCAGGTATTATTGTTGCACTGTTTTACAATTATGTATTCTCGCAATTCTTTTATAAAACCATGCTCAACAAACGCATTGTATTTCTGATTGAGAGTTTTCTGAAGGTGCTTGATCATTATGATAGCCCGATCATTGAACAAAAGAAGATGACTGCATCATTCATCACAGAAGTCGACTCTATGCAAGGCGTTTTTGCAGACTTCAAAAAAGAAAAGGGAAAAGCAGTCAAAAGCCACAGGCTCCTTTGGTATGTGAGGGATCTTTCACATTACTGGATGGACCACATCATGGATCTGGATGAAAATGAAGCCGAGCGCATCGATACAAGTTCACTGGTGTCATTACTCACTGCAACTAGAGATCACCTTGAAAAGAAAGTAATCCCAGAGATCAGTCTCGATGAATCAATGAAATCAAGTCCGAAACTTTTTAGGGCTGCAGATAAAATAATGAAATGGACAAGAGGAGAAAGCATATGAAATGGGATCATTCACTCAGTATAGGGATTAAAGAAATCGATGAACAACATCAGGAACTCGTCAGCATCATCAGCAAGGTCGAAGAACTTTTCAAGCAATCTCTGGATGGAGAAGGCGATCTTAAGGAAATTCGAGGAGTTATTGAGTCACTTAGTGCTTTTGCGTCATCGCATTTTGAAAAAGAAGAACAACTGATGTCAAAAATCGGTTATCCAGGACTAGATAAACATATGGAAGAACATAAAACGTTTGTAAAATACGTCGATGACATGACCATCGAAAAGATTACTCAAAGCGAAGAAACCGCACTCATTCAACTGTTCGCGTTTCTCAGCAATTGGGTAATTTCGCACATAAAAAAAGAAGACTTTGAATACAAAGCCTTCATTAATCAATAATTGTGATCAATAATCGATCAGGAAACGATTGCGCTGTTCCGTGATTTGTACCATAGACTCGACAGTGGACTCTTTGAAAGCGTTCAGCTTAGCTAGGAGTGTTCTCGCATCTATGAGGTTGTTGCTGATTCGTGCGGTCGCTTCATTGATCTCATCTTGAATTGAGAAATCCGAAAAAATATTGTCAAAGAAAATATCGAACGTCTTTGTGAATTCATTGATGTTGATTTCATTGATCTGAGGCAGTGCCTCGATGTCTTTTAGCTCCACTTTGAGTGTGCGCGCCTTTTGCGATGCGTCTTTAATGTAGGAAGCCGCGCGATTGATGTGGTCATGTTTGATGGCACTGGAAATCAATCCGCCGCCCAAGATGTCGTAAATGCCCCAGTTCCTTGCGGAAGATAGACCATCCTGAGCGTTTTTGAGGCTTTGGATCAGGTCGTTGCAAGCCACTATTGCTTCATCAGTTTCTTTGAGTTGACGTTTCTGGGCATGCAGTTTCGCTTCGAATTCTGATAAAGCGCTGATATTCTGACTGTTCACATACTGGAGCTTCGCATCGAGTAGGTCGTTGTATTCCTTTTCAACGGACTGAAGGCTGAGCAGCTCTGCGCTTGTCTTGTTGATGTCGTTTTGAAGTGTCTCAATCCTGTCCATGAGTTCCTGATATTTGAACTCGGCGACTCGCATCTCCTGATATTCCTTGGATTTGCGTTCATCGATGTCCTTTGCGAACATCCACATGAGGCTTGATAGAGAGACTTTCTCGATTTTCTCATAATCTTGGGTTTCCTTTTTAAGGATGGAAGCCAGCCTGATTTCCTCTTGGGTGAGTTCGTTGAGCGCCTCGCTGAGTTTGGCCTGTTTCTTCGTCAAATATTCTTTCTGGGCAATCGCCTTTGAAAGCGTCTCAAGTTTTTGATAAGCGTTATTGTCCATGTGTACCTCCGCATTTTTTTATATTATACAA
>JAIOSU010000260.1 GCA_021107455.1 Clostridiales bacterium
ACTTGTTAAAAAGACATTAAGACCCAAGATTGACAAGGGTCTTATATGACTTTTTCTGGTCAGATGCCAGGAATTCTTTATACAGCACTATTTTGTAGTCTCCGGTGTCGAATTATCCATTGTATTTGTAAATGCTTTTTCAAGCCCTTTACCATCATCTGGGGCAGGAATATGCTTGTAATAATGCTCAATTATCATCTTGGTATTTGTGTGTCCCACCTGGTTCTGAACAAAACCTATCCTTTCATTACTGTCGATAGAATTGGTTATGTAGGATGATCTGGTGTCATTACAACTTCTGTCCATAGATAATCCAGCCTTTTTTAGTGTTGGCTTGAAAACATGGATGTTGACGCTGTGCTGGTGAATATTTCGCCCCAACTTATTCAAGAAGACAAATTCCGATTTACCAAAAGTATGCTTTTTTTGTAATCGTAGCGCTTCTATTGCCACCGGATGTAATTTAATATATCGGATTGAACTTTTTGTTTTCGGGTCTTTATACTCACCTCTGACAAGAGTTCTCCGTATATGAACTTTCCCGTTTTTGAAATCAACTCTTTTCCATTTCAGAGCAGCAGCTTCACCAAATCTGACCCCTGTAAAAAATAAAAACATAAACAGCGGTTTGTAATAGACAGGTACTGTTTCCAGAAAAGTTTTACTTTCATCAAGACTTAGAGGGGTTTTATCTGATGCTTCCGTTGTAATGCTTTCCACATTATCCATCGGATTTTCGTCAATCAGCTTATGCTTTTTGGCAAATTTCATCACATCTCTAAACGGTGTCATAATATTTATTTTTCTTTTACCGCTACATTTAAGCTTACTGATAAATTTTTCAATATCCAGACCACTTATAGCTGAAATAGGTCGGTTTCCAAATCTGGGAAGAATTTGACCGTTCATATCTTTTTTATATTCTTCCATTGTCGATTTTGAAACTTTTGTTTCTTTTATCTTTGCCCATTCCATTGCCACTTCACCAAATACTTCGTTGTCATCTATGTCAAAAAGAGGGGCATCCCTGTCTGTGAGTTTACCATTGACCGCTATATCCAGGAGATACTCATCACGTTTTCGTCTTGCTTCAAGAACAGAGGTCGTTTCCAAAGAAAATTTATATGGCTTATCGAGCCCCCGAACTTTCTTCTGAAAATACCAGATCCCACTTTTGCTATCTTGATACAGATTTCTATTTAATTTTTTTCCAGCCATGTTTATATCCTCCATTCCTTTTTAGGGTTGGTTGATACAACAGGCTTTTCCCTTTTTATTTCCTTCTTGTTATTCTGTACACCTCCTTTGCCGTTGAATGTATTTGCGTCTCTAAAATCTTTGATTTCCTCACTGAAATAAAGGACCCGTGTTGATCCAGGTGCTTGCCAGTATTTAATCAGTCCTCTATCTCGCCAGTTTTTTACCGTACTCGGTACAACTCTAAAATAATCTGCAACTTCCTTCTGTGTCCATAATTCTTTTTTTTCTGTCATTAAAAAGTGCTCCACTTTTACCAATTTGCTGCTCCAGGGCAGGTTGTGGAAGTTTTCTTCTCCCTCCAGATTAACGAGATGGGTGCTCGGCGTGGAGTTGGGTCGGGAAGGCCAGAGACCTCCCTCGAAATAAGAATGCTATTCATCGGGGGGACCAATTTAATTTGCATGCACCCCAAAATACTTTTCAAATAGCTCTAACTTCATCATAGCTTTTGTCATACTTCCATTATCCTCTCTCTTTTTTTTATTCTTCTATCGCGGCATCTTCATATGATTTTTTAATTGACCTGTTTTTTAAGATGATATTTATATTGGCCAGTAAATCAAAATAACCTATGAGTTTGTTTGTTTTTGTTTCAAATAAACCCATTTTATCAAGAGATTCTTGCCATTCACAATGATACTCGGTATTAAATTCAACATTGCAATCCTTCAAAGATTCATCTTGATAAACTCTATATATATGCCTCTCTGGATCTTCAATTAGTTCTTGCAATTCTTTTTTTGTAATCAAGAAACCAGCAAAATACCTAAATGCCACAAATGTCGGTCCAGGCCCTGAAAAATAAATTTTATATCCTTGGTTATTAATGTAACATAATTTTCTTTTGAGCTTCACGTTGATTCTCCTGTACTATATTTATGTGATTTGAGTTTTATCAAACCTCTGTTGATTATTGTGTATTAATTGAATTAGGTGAGGCAAAAAGCCCCACCTCTTTGGCCAATCAAATGTTAGGTTGCTATTTTTTCTGGAATTCTAAAGACAGTATTCTCGCCGATGAATTCATCCAAGTCCTTGAAAAATGCGTCTACCAAGCTTGAATACTCGATTTGAAGTTCCTCAACTCTTTCATAGAAAGAATTTGAAACAGCTTCTTCAACCAGATCAGCATGTTTATCGAGGCATCCGGCATCAAGCATACCTGATTCATACTCGTCATTCGCTTCAATAATTTCTCTAAATAATTTTATAAATGTTTTTGGAATCTCTAACATCCCAGCCTGATGTTCAAGGGTATCGAAAAAATCAATCGTTCGATACAAAACCCTTTCAAATTCAGATGTGACGCTTTGAGAATTTATATACTCTATCGTCTCGTGTATTTTGAAGAATGCTAAAAGACCAGCATGAAAATCACCTAATTGTTCTTCAATCTTTTTAAAAAGATCATCATTTTTAACAGCAGGCGCTATTGATTCTGCTTTTTTAAGTTCATCTTCAATGTACCTGTAATTATTATAGCTTCTCATAATTTTTTCCTTTCAATTAAAGTGTATAGTCCCTTTCTCCGGTATAATCTTGTTCAAGCGCTAATGATTGCACCATCACATGACCATCTTCGACCTTCCTCAACTCATTTCTTATGAATTCGAGGGGTTTATCGCTCTCTAACCAAACTTCAATGTCTGGAATTGTATGGTCGTGTTTAATGACTTTATACCTATAAAATCCGACTGTTTTAGTGCTGTTCATTAGAAAATTTAAAAAGTCCGATGAAAGTTCTGCTCTAAAACGATATATATTCATTTTATGGATATCAACTCTATCGACTCCAAGTTTTTCTAATGTTTCTATTTCCCTTGTTTCAAGGGGACCGAGTTCCCACTCGGGTACTTTCCAGTTATTTTCTGTCATTTTTTCCTCCATGTTTTTAAAATTTAAATTTTGAATCGAACCGCCGGACACACCCAGAATTCCATTTCTACATTTCCATTTACCCCCATGTTTTTGCTTATGGATCTTAGGTGGGGTGGTAGTTCGTTTATTTACTTCAAGTTTTATTTCTGAAGTTGTTATATTTAATTCTTTACTTTTCAACATGAACATAATATAATACATTTTAACGTTTTGTCAATAGCAAGTAGTTAAAATAGGCAACTTGCCATGGCAGTATTTTGTGGTCACTATCTTTAGAGGGGTGTAAATGAAGGATATTAGCAATAATAAAAAAATGGATCGAATTTTCGATTTTGTGAATTTCAATAACGAAACAGGGGATAAAGATCAAGTTCTTGTTCTTGCAAAGAAGTATGTTGACTTTGCATATCCAAGGGATGAGGAATCAAAAAAATTTCAGGATTTATCTCATCTGTTTGTTGGTTCCGAAGACAGTGATGATAAATTATCCGAACTGCTCATGGGTTTACCAAGGCATACGAAAATGATTTTACAAGGCATCATTGGGCCAAAGAAAAAATCGATTTCAATCAAACTTAAAGGTGTAAAAACAATTGCTTTTAAAAATCAAGAAATTGTTGAGAATTTTGAAAGTGATAAAATACAGAGTAAAAAAATATCATTGTTTACAGAGAAAAAAGTTTTAGAGGCTGCTTTTATGGCGATTATAAGTAACCGTGAAATTTTATTAAAAAGATTTAAGAAATGCAGACAATGTGGAAAATATTTCTATCACTCCAAAATGGTAGATTGTTCTAAGAGATGCGGAAATCTCTACAGGCAAAGAGAACATCAAAAAAAGAAGGAAAAATAATTTATCCAATCTCGTTCATCAACAGTTCTGTCACTTCCCGATCTTCTATCCCCAGATATCTCATTGTCACAGCTGGGTTACTATGATTGTAGCGCTTGCAGAGAATTTCAAAGCCTGCCCCATGATAAACTCTTTGGTGATATCCAAAGGTCTTTCT
>JAIOSU010000029.1 GCA_021107455.1 Clostridiales bacterium
GTGAAGCATGACATTATAAATAAAGCGAACGCATCCGAAAGTTTTCGCGAAATAAATCTTTTGTTCTTCACTTGGGTAGATTCTATAGCGAAATGCTTTCTTTTGTAGCACTGCATACCTCCTAATTAGAACATGTGTTCTTTTATAGTATACAATATTTATTCGATTTTCGCCATTCCTAAAGGATAAAAAAAGCAATTCATCCTCGTGATGCAAAACATCACTACCACCTATAGAGGTGGTGGACTTCTTGCTTAATTATGTTAAAATCGAATATATACAACTTCCATACCATTTGTCATTAAGCTTTCGAGTTTGTCGTAAAAGGGCTTTTGCATTACCCGTTCTGAAGCGATATTGGCTTCATTACAATTTGCGCAAATTCTATTGGCACTTAATTCTTCAAATCCAAATATGATTAGTGCATTAGCTGCTTCACTTGCATAACCTTTTTTTGTATGATCAATATGAATTGTCCAGCCCATTTCCCATTCGTTTATTTTTTCATCAATTTGCCAAATAACGACTCTCCCTACTGGAATTTTGCCATCTCTTGTCTCAACCAACAACGAGTACTTGGACCTCTTGTCATTTTGAGTCAAGTTCATTATTTCTTTGAACTTCTCCTTCAAAACTTCATTAGTTGGAATTGAATCCGACTCATATTTTAATGTTGATTCTGCGCTTTCTTGCATACAAAAAAAATTGTAGTCATCAGGTTTGAAATCTCTGATGATCAATCTTTCAGATTTTAGAATTATGCTCATTATGAATACTCCCCTATACTTTAACATTTCTTTACTTGAACAAAATACTTTTCCTATTCAAATCCGGCTTTGGATACTTGATGGAAATCAGCAATTCTTCAATCGCTGCAACTAAAGCAATTGCAAACATAACCTTTATAGACATGGCATGCTTTACATATAGTAATACAATTGGTGCCAGAAACACTAGCAGCCCTGTAATCTTGTTGGCAATTGTGTGAACAAAAACTATCTTCTTATACTTCAATTTAGTCAAAATCATATTGATCATTCTGATAGATATGATTAAAATGAGGATCACTTGAAGTATAGAATCGAAAGCAGACGAAAACAACTTTAGGAATAAGAAAACATAAATTGAATAAAATACTAAATCTGCAATCGAATCTAATTTTGCACCAAGTTCGCTTTCATATCCAAACTTTCTTGCAATTAATCCATCAAGAACATCCGTCAAACCGATTGTTAAATAGACAATGATGAAAATATAGTCAACAGGATAAAGTGGAATCAATAGCACTGACAAAATAATTCTAAGTATGGAAAGCATATTCGGTACATACTTAGCCATAGGTCGTCTCCTTTCATCGGATTAAAAACCGAGATTCTCTTTAATGATCAGCAGCTTCATTCTTCCTGGATAGTGTTGCCCCCTTATTATGGAGATATAGTTACACACTCTATTGGATTGATTACATCCCTCGCAACTCTCATTACGACTGCAAGGCGAATCAATTTTTGCCCTATTGGCATTTAATGGCGTTGCTACAGTCAATGCTCTTTTTATTGCGTTCTTCTCTGTATTTTCTAATTTATTCATGCCAACTATTATTAATACTCGTTCAGGACCATATGTCATTGCCGCAACTCTATTGCCACTATGATCCACATTCACGATTCTACCATCTCTTGAAAAGGCATTACAGCTGGTAATATAACAATCAGAAATTAAAGCGTTCTTTTTTAGTTGCTTAATCTCTTCAGTTGTATTAGCCATTGTTTTGTCAAATACTGTCTTTCCCATTTCTATGGCTATTTCACTGATTTTCAAAGATTTCAATGTTTGTGAATTCCCAATACCTATCGTTTTATAGTTGCTAATTTCATTTTTTACACTATTGATCAGTTCATTTCTTGAATGAAAATATTCAACTTCAATGTTCCGTTCTTCAAAATTTAATCCAATCTCTTCTAGCTCTCTATGTAATTCAGAAAAGTTCAATGACATAACCCTCCCAGTCTTATTGATTACTCTTTAATAATTGAACACTATTCTTTATAATAATCACTACACTTATTAGAAATAGAGCCATTGTCACAATCACAATTACATAATAAGCAAATGTTCTTGTTGGTTTACCAATTATTGAAGTGCTAATTATTCTTACTGAATCTCCAAATTCTTCATTCATCATCAATTCAATAGAATCGACTACTTCCATTTCAACCACATCAAATTTGATGTTCATTTTCCCATTCGAATGATCAACGTCTATGGAATCTTCTTTCATATCCGTGTTTTTGCTAATGATCGCTTTAATTTCATCAACATTCGGTTGATCAGAATAGTTGAGTTCAATATGGGTTGCTCCATTATTGTTTATTGATCCAAAAAATAAGTTGCAATTAAGTACAATAAAACATGTTGTTAAAATCAATAATAATATGCCTGTAATTATTGCATTTTTTCTCTTAACCATTTTCATACCACCTCGGATACTTACCAGACTTGATCTAATTTATCAGAATAGAAAGTTATAGCTTTGGAATACTTTTTCACATTATCGTCATTTGACGTATCAGCAATAATTTTTAGTAGTATTTCCATAGACTTGGAATGTTCATTCAAATTGTATAAAGTCATTGCATAAAATGCCCTCAATTCCAAATTAAGTGGAAACAATCGAATGCCTTTCTCAAAAACCATTTTGGATTTTTCGTACTCACCAACTACTCGATATGTACTGCCCAATCCCAAAAAAGCACCTTCTAGATCTTCCCCGGCCAAACCATTATCAATGGCACTTTCGTAATATGGAATAGCTTCAATCTCTTTCCCAAGCAAATCATGACACCATGCACATTGATAATTCAATATTGCATTCTTTGGATCAGTAGATAACAACTCTTTCAAAACATAGATCGCCTCATCTACGTTACCGCTCTCACGCATTTTAATTGCATAATCTAATGTATTACTCATTACACCCGCTCCTTTATACTCGTCTGAAAATGGAGGCCATTCAATTGCTCTGGCTCACTCTAATCCAGATTCTTAAGACCATTCATTCTTATATCATCCAGTTCACGTTCTGAAAGAACTCCATTTTCATACAACCTTAAGTACTCTTTACTAACATCACTATCAAAAATAAGGATATCATCAGAGTTGATAGTGACATCGATGCCCGAATGATAAAGTTCTTTTATTGGATGTTCTGAATAATCCTTTACTCGACCTAAAACCACATTGCTTGTTGGAGTGATATTCAGTCTGATTTTGTTATCCCTTAAATACTTCATGACCGATTTTGATTCCACTGCGGCGATTCCATGTTGAACTTCATCCAGTTCCAATATTTCAACTGCCTGTCTTACATCTTCAGCAGTTCCCCATTCACCTACATGTGCTTTTAGTTTCAGTCCTTTTGATTTTGCATTCCGATAAATTCCATTGAAATTTTCAATCGATTGACCGTGCTCAATACCATACAAATCAATCGAGTAAAATGCCTTTTCATCCCAAAAGGGTTCCAACCATTTTTCAAGAGCATTAATGCTGCAATGACGAGACATACCAATCTGTAGACGTAGTTCAATGTCTTTACCATACTGTCTTTGAGATTGCTTAAAACTATTGATCAACATTTGAATATCGCTTTGAAAATATACATCTAATCCCCATACATCTTCACCAATCTCCAATATTTGTACGCCATCTTTTGCTGCTTGTACAAACGTTGCATCAATTTTAAGCTGTCTCATTTCAGGACTATTGAATCTTTCTCCAAGATTTTGATCATTCCATTTGTGCATTTCTTCCATCGAATGCATGACACCTTTATTCGGAACAATATCTATCCCAGTCTTTTCTTTAATAAATGTTCTGCAGCCCCCGAGGACAAAATGATTATGTAAGTCGGCTTTCGGAATCTTTCTTAAAGCCTCTAAATCTCTATTTTTCAGTGCTTGAATGAAATTGTTTGAGTTAATGTCCATGTTTATACCTCGTTCTTCTTACCTATGTTGCAATCGATTTTATCAGATCTGGGGAATCCATTTATATAATATCTCTTCTCCCTCGTCTGAAACAACCCGTTTTCCACCCGTTGATTTATACATACTCATCGCTGAAACATTACCTTTGTTCGTCAATACAAAAGCATTGTGATATTCATCTGTGTTTAAATGATCTAGAAATTTATAAACCAGAGCTTTTCCTATTCCCCTCTTCTGATATGATTCCAACACATCAATAGAATATAAAAACAACTGTTTCTTTGGCATATCAAACCGCTCCAGAATGTAACCATAAATTTGACCAACAACCATTCCATCAGTAATAGCAACATACATAATATTATTATCATCTTCAAAAAAACGTTCGTTTATCCAATTGTCCTTTGTATTATTCCAATAGAATTTTCGTGCTGCTTCTTTTGCTAAGTAAAAATTTTGAGTATTTAACCTCGTGATCTCCATCTCAATAATTCTCCTTATTATTCTTTCTTACCATAAATCATTTCCATATCTGGTTTCTCAGTACAAAAATAGTGTACCCATATATAAGTATGCTGAAAAGCAGCAACACTTAACGCTGCCTTCGAATCAAGCAATAATGCAATAGCCCACAACAATAGAAATGCAAATGAATACATAGAGTTGCTGTTCCACTTGAAAATGCCTTTCTTCACTAAAGGCATTTCTCTAAATGAAATCCGAAAATGATCGCCACCTAATGCCCTTGCCAGTCCAAAATATCTAAAAACTGACCAAAACGTATAAAGTGCTGGAACAATTAATATAATTGCAATAATGATTGCTATTCGATCAGGAAACTCAAGAGTGTTTGAATTTGCATTGGCAAGGCCAATAAGAGTAATAGCACGACCAATCAATAGGGGCAAGAAAAACAAGCCCCAAACCAGTATATCTAAGTCACCAAATATTTTTGATAGTCTCGCCCAACCCAGCTGTAAGCGAAAAACAATCCAGACTATCACTTGATGAACAATCGGAACCCCTACAGCCAACCAAAACCAAGTAATATCCTTAATTCCTAACCAAGAACTTCCGCCCAATGATGGCGCTACGAAAAACCAAGTGATAGGAACTAATATCAACAATGAAAGCAAATGCCATAATTGTCGATGGAGAAAATATTTTATTGAACGTGCTTCCTTGTACCATATTTGTTTATTGTTTGATTCCATAGTGTAGTCCTCTCAATCACTATAAATTCTATTTGAGAATACAACCAGTCTATGCCAAATCGTAATACCATATTAACATTACTTCATCAAGTCCATCACTGTAATAAGCATATTCATTAATTTCAGATAATTTAGCACCTTGCTTAGCATAAAATTGGCATGCAGGTACATTTATATTCTGTGTTTCGATTTTGATCTGTTTGCAATTGCATTTTTTTGACCATTCTATTGCTTTTGAAAACAATAGACTTCCCACTCCTTTGGATTTGAACTCGGGAGCCACCCTAATATCCCATAATACTGACATATCTTTTCTGTTGCAAAGCATGTTGACACCGTTTGTATCATAAGCAAGAGTCGCTCCTGCAATTGGCTCTCCATCATCATAAGCAATAAAAAAGCCCCAATTGCTTAAGTCGAATTTCTCGCCCCATTCTAGTGGTTTATCAAACATCGAATAGTCTTTCACATAATTATCAATTTCAATCTCTTCAAGTATGATCCCGCCTAAACCGCTATTGATTTTTCTCAACTCATATTTAGATTTTACCGTGAACCACATAGGGATTTTATTATATTCAATTAGTTGATCTTCTCTCACTTCTTTTATTGTTACATCCATAATATTACTCCCATCGGTTAGACAAGCTTTTCATACCTAACTTCATATACTCCAAGTTGTTCAAGTTTCTTCTTTGAATCAGTCAACTCAAAACCGTGCTTTTCGTAAAATGCTCTAGCAATTGCATTGTCTTCCAAAACCCAAAGTTTGATTTCGCTCTTATCTTTTGATTTTGCAATAGTCTCGCACTCTTCAATAAGCTTTGATCCAATACCCTGATGTTTGAATGCAGGTTCCACATAAATTGCAATCAGTTCAAGTGGGATGTTGTCATTTTCTATATTTTTATCATCCTCTTCACGGCTATCACCAATAAGAAAGATGCCTTTTATGATTTCATTATCCTCATAAACATAAAAATTATGATCGTTTTTAAGTGTCTCAATAAGTGAATTATACCTTTTAACTACACTTAAATTTTTATACAAAAACTTTTCATCAATAATGTTACTGTACGCAAATCGCCAACCATAAACTATTAGCTCAGCAATTCTCATTGCATCATTTTCGTTAGCCAATCTAATCATCTTGTATCCTCCGAAGACACTATATTAAATCACACAATCATCGAATATCTCCAAACTAAATTTAACCTGGCATAGTGAAATTCAACCAGAATTCCTTGAGATCCTTTAATTGAAAAAGATCAATTTTCCACTCACCATCAATATTCTTTAAATTAACAAAACCCTCTTCAACAATATTTTCAATTTCACCGTCTGAATATTCAATTTGTAATTCTACTGCGAACTCATATCCCACTGTCCTATATTTCTTGAGAATAGTGGCGTCTGCTTTCTCATCGAACGTCTGAGAATAATCAACGTTGTTCATCGACATTGTAAACTCTCCAGCTAAGGCAGCCTCTCTATAAAAGGAATGCCACCTATTGCTGACCACAGAATTAAGTCCATCTTCTGTACACATTTCATCATATCCAAAATTTAATTCCGTTATATTTTCTTCCATCAGATATTTTTGAAAATTTTCAATATAGATCTCGTACTCACTGTTGTCAGTTATGTTATACATTTTTGAAAAAAATTTAAGTAAGACTTCTTCTCGAGGAAGTAATTCTACATCTTCACTAATCACATCCGCCTCAGTTGTTTCAAGATTGGGCTCAACTTCTAATCCTTGAGTACAAGCGGTTAATGTGAATAGTACTAAGATCATGACAATGATAAATTTCTTCATACACACCTGCTTTCTTACCTAACATCTTATAATAATACAAACGAATTTTGTTGAATAAAACTTCAATTTAATGAAATATAAATACTATGTTAAGATTTATTGTTATTGTTTCATTAGTCATTTAATTGATCATATCTTAATCTTTAATAGATCTAGAGATTGCATATCCCATCAAAATAATTACAAAGCAGAATACATACAGCATAAACAATTCCGCTTTGCCTACACCTGTACTATGATTTTCTTTTGTAGTTAAATACGCCTTCATTTCCTCGGTTATATCATTATTGTCTTTGTCATATAGTTGAAATTCTTCTATCCGAGTAGGTTCTTTTGTGCTAAATATTGTTAGAATTTCTGATCTGTCTAGAACATCTTCAGAGAATATCTCACCAGAATATGTTTTAATTCTGACTCTAGCAATCTTCCCATCGTAATTTGTTCCCATAACTGCTAGATACTCTCCACCATTTGTTTTAAATGGTGCTCCGTCAATGACTCTATTCCTTGTGCTGTAGTTTGCAGATCTTATCTGATACCTTGAGTTAATTCCCTTGTGTAGAGCAGTGAATCCAATACTGTCATTTGATCCCAACGTATAATATACAAACAAAGTATTATCGACTTCTATGAAATCGATAACAGTAACACTTTTGTCTAAAAATTCATGTATGCCACTTTCTAAACTACTCTGTTCTGGTTTCATACTGTATTCACTTGCATAAAGTAAATAAGCTAAAAGAATTGATACAATGATTACCGCTATTCTAATTACCCTTCTATTCTTCATCTCTGTCCCCTATTCTATTTAATGTCTTGGCAGTCCATTTTTGTCTGGAGTAAACATGTTTTTATGATAATGTTTGGCAACTGTAACTCATCAAAATACCTACTTGCTCCATATCCCCTAATCTCTGTGGATATCTTTCTAGATCTATTCCAGTTATTAAGAATCCAAACCTTTTGTAAAATTGTATCGCTGGATAATTGGTAGATTGAGTTTCTAAGCCGACATGTCTGGCACCAACTTCTTTTGCAACAGCAATACACTTGTTGAGTAATTTTGATCCAATGCCATGACCTTGAATACTGTCTTTTACTCGAATATTCTCAATCCATAGTGTATTATTCCATGAAATACGACTCAATAAGATAAATCCGACCAACTCGTGTTCAATATACGCTCCATATGAGTATTTCTCATTTATTACATCATTAAAATAATCCACTGAGCTATCTTTGGTCTCCCAATTTTTTGTATATTCTTGATCAAGCACCTGTTTGTCTATTCTTAACTCAAATGAAATTTCACTTTCAGTTTTACTAACGCAGTACACTTCACTTGTTCGATAGCCATTAAATCCTAGTCCAAGAATTGATTCTCGATCTATAGATGAGAGCCGTTTAATTTCGATGTTCATATTGGATTCTTCTCCCTCAAATTAATGCCACATAATGATAGTACGTATTCTCTAAATTTCTTCAACTCCGTCAAATCAATCCCCTCATGAAGCTCACCTTTATATGCTCTTATTGCTGAATTCACTAAACTTTGAAATTCTATTTCAATATTGTCCAGCGCCCAGATTCCGCCTTCTAATTTAGAACCTACTTCACCAATTTTCTTATACATAAGTGTTCTGCAATAATTAAGAATATAGTACACCTTATTTTCAATAGTCTCATCAAAATCACAACTGATATCGTTCATGACTGAATTCCAATAAGCATTTTCATATTCCCCTTTGAACAGAGAACTGATTTGTTGCCCCTCGATCGTAATCCCACGTTTTTGTATCATAAAAAAATGCGCAGCTAAATCTGGGTCACTATTCCATCCACAAAAATAGTCAGGATCATTTAAATAGTGTTCCCTATGAAACTCTGAATAATGCATGATAAATCTGGATGGATGACTAAAATTATTAAGGCTATCTTTCGTCACAATACTAATTTCCAATGATGTATCATATTTTGATTCAATGTCCATTATCTTCTCAATTAAAAATCGTAGATCAGACTGCAATTTCAGGTCTGCTTCAACTACAACGATAATATCTATGTCACTTTTCTTGAGATTATGACAATTCATAGCTAAAGAACCATGTAAGTAGATGCCTACTGTGTCATGCAAACTATCATTGATGGCCAAACATAGTTCATTCAATATTAAAATGTATGGCTTTTGCTTATATTGATACATCTCCATAATCTACTTTCTCCTGGAAAAGCTGTTTAATATTGAGGTTACTTTAATCCTATTCCATCTCAGGTCGGATAATCAATTCCATCACATCGTTTTCAGATTTAAATCCTTTTCTGCTGTAGAAGTTTATTGCCTTGCTGCTCGGCCATACTATCAATAACTCAAATGATTTCTCAGTCGCCCATTCAACCACATGATCCATTAGTATTGAACCGGTTCCTTTGCCACGATATTCAGGTTTTGTATATACGTTTGTTACATATGCATAATGATCAACAAATAAATTCGGCTTAGGGATTTTTCTAATGTGATTTATAGAAATATGTGATACTATTTCCTCATTCTCTTCAGCAATCCAGTGTGTCCATAAATTCATTTCATCCGATGTAGTAAAGAACTCTACACATTCATTTAGGAACTCATCCTTATGATTATTTATATCACTTAGAGTTTTACCTTCTAGTTTAAAATCCCATCTCAAATTTGCTAATTGCAAAAAGTCCTTTTTTATTGCGATTCTATAGTTCATACTTGTTCTCCGATCTCTGTTCAGCGATCTCAAAGTTGCTCTGCTAAACCAATTAAAATCCCTTCAGTTCCACGAATGTAGCATAGCCGATACGAATCTTCGTACTGAACCACTTCGCCAACAA
>JAIOSU010000163.1 GCA_021107455.1 Clostridiales bacterium
CGATGAAATGCCGGTTCAAATCCTTGATTCAGAGGATTTGTGGCCTATCACATCTGAAGAATTGCTCATGCCAATCGCCCTAAGATTGCTGGAAGCGAATCCAAAAATAGTAGAGGATTTCAAAGCAGGTAAGACGAAGGCAAAAAGTGCTTATCTGGGTCTGATGATGAAAGACACTTCAGGTAAAGCAGATCCTATTATTTCGGAAGAAATCTTTGATGAATTGCTAGGGAAAATGTGATATCATTAAGGGACTCGAAATAGTTTGGAGGTATCAAAATGCAAATACGTGTTGATTCAGATTGGAAAATGAAAGATGTGGATGGAGCAATTGTTGGTATTGGGCAAAACTTTGATTTAAATGGTTTTCCTGAAAAATTGACTGAAATACTCAGTCAATTGAAAGAAAAAGAATTGTTTCAAGGAAAAATCGATGAAAGTTATTCAGTAACTTGGATGCATGACTCCGAGTGGGTAGATCTGATTTTTATCGGACTCGGAGATGACGGGAGTTTTACACGAAATAAGCTCAGAGCTGAAATCGGAGATGCTTACAGAACACTAAAAAAGAAGAAAATCAAAACATTGGGACTGGACATGAGTGCTCTTAAAGCAATTTATGATGAACCAAGTGTTGTTTCCAGACTTTTGGCGGAAACGCTTGTGATGAGTGATTATGCGTTTGATGATTATAAATCGGACCGAAAAAAACATGAGATCAAAACAGTTCTGTTAAAAGGTTTGTCATACGATCAAGACGCACTTGATGAAGGAGAAATCCTTGGAAAATCAAATGTGTTTTCAAGAAGTCTCACCAATATGCCCGCCAATGCTTTGACACCAACAAAACTGGCTCAAATGGCTATGGAATATGGGCAATCAAGCGGATTCGAAGTAGAAATCAAAGACCTCGATGAAATAAAAGCGCTGAATATGGAGGCATTCCTGTCAGTCGCCAAAGGTTCAACTGAACCCCCAAAACTGATTGTGATGCGATATAACGGCAATGAAAAGTCAGGTAATAGATTGGGACTCGTCGGAAAAGGGCTCACTTACGACTCTGGTGGATTATCCATCAAACCAACGGCTGGCATGGTGAACATGAAAGACGATATGGGTGGTGCAAGCGCAGTTATAGGAGCTATGGGAGCAATCGCCCAAATGGGAATAAAAACCAATGTAACGGCTGTTGTGGCCGCATGTGAGAACATGATTTCCGGACACAGTTACAAACCAGGTGACATTATATCCTCCATGGGTGGCAAGAGCATCTTTATAGGCAACACTGATGCAGAAGGCCGATTGACTCTGGTGGATGCGGTTACCTATATACAGGACCATGAAAATGTAAATATGGTGCTCGATATTGCAACACTGACTGGAGCAGCAATCCATTGTCTTGGTGTGGATGCCAGTGCCGTTTTATCCAATGACGATACATTCTACTCCAATGTTGAAAATGCTTTTAAAAAGGCAGATGAGAACCAATGGAGAATGCCAATTTTCGACGAATACAAAGCATTGATCAAACATGAACAAGCCGATTTGACCAATTCAGCTGGCTCTCCCGGAACAATTACCGCAGGAATGTTCATTGAAGCGTTTGTAAAGGATATTCCCTGGGTACATATCGATATAGCGGGAACAGCCTTTAGAGATAAGCAAGAAGGTATTTTTTCAAAAGGTGGCACTGGAGCAGGCGTTAGACCACTCTATTTCCTAGCTAAAAAATTGAGTAAATAACGGGGTGAAAACATGCTAACAAAAGACATTGAGATTTTCAAACAGGCAATCCTAAACGAAGTTGAAGGCTATGAATTCTATAAGATGGCCGCGCACAATACTGATGAAGAGGAAGCAAAAAGCGCATTCCTTAATTTGGCAAATGAAGAATTGAAACACATTGAGTGGCTTCGAGACGCATTCAAAAAATTAAGTGGTGACCCTGAAGATCAATCGACACTCGCAGACCTACAAAATCCACCGAGTCCAGAAATATTCAGATGGGAAAAACTTCAAATCAAAAATGCAAATCTTGCTGTATCTGTGTTTGGTATCGGCATTGAAATGGAACGCGCTTCAGTCAAGTTTTATGATGAAGCTAGTGAAAGTACTCCATATGAAGCTGCAAAACAGTTGTTCAAGGTTCTTTCAAAATGGGAAAAAGTTCACCTTGACCAATTTTCAGCAGCTTATGACGCAGTCATGAAGGACTGGTGGTCAGATCAAGAGTTTGCACCATTTTAATTATGAACCTCGCCTAACGGCGAGGTTTTTACTGCAAAAGGAGGAGTCTTTACGGATCAATATTCTACTGAACGATTGACAGTCATCGCACTGGATGTGGATGAACTCAAATTGTATTTAGATGATTATGATGGATTTAAACTGAAAATGAATTTTTCATCTCAAAGAGATTCCATAGATAAGGAATTTCGTTATTTGTTCAATATCGCACTAAAAAAAATAATAAAAAAGCCGGAATTAAGATTTTGGCTGACCCCTTGGATTATAGTACTTAATTCTGATCGCACGATTGTCGGGAATCTATGCTTCAAAGGAGCACCTGATTTTAACGGATCTGTCGAGATCGGTTATGATGTTGATGAACTATATTGGAACAATGGTATAGCAACAGAAGCGCTCAAAGGAATGATTGAACACACACCTGAACTCGGTAGGGTCAAATACATCAAAGCGGAAACAGAGTGGGACAACCTACCTTCACAAGCTGTACTAAGAAAATGTGGCATGGCAAGATATAAATACGGTCAGGGAAGCATCTGGTGGAGAATGAAGTTGATCCAAAGTTTTAACCTGACAAATTGGACTACTGAATTTAATGATAGAAAACGTATGTAGGAGGCAAACTATGAACGGAGATTACAAGTTTGATTTATATTTTGCAAAAAACATGGACGACAAAGATGTTCTGGGAGTTTACAAATCAAGGTTTGACATCAAAGAAAATCAAATTTATATGGACGGCAATTCATTGGGACTATCTTCGATAGATGCAAAGGAAGCGCTGAATGACGCCTATGATGTGTGGAAAAATGAAGGTATCCAAATCTGGGGAACTGAGAATGGAAAGTACTTTAAATACTCAAAATCGATAGCAGCGCAAATTGCGCCATTGATCAATTCAGATATCGAGGAAATTGCAGTCATGGGCAGTATAACAACCAATATTCATCAGGCACTGTCTACTTTTTATAAGCCTGATTCTTCGAGATACAAGATCGTTGTGGATGAGCTCAATTTTCCTACAGATATCTATGCTGTAAAGAGTATTATTGCCCTTAAAAGCATGAATGAAGAGGATGTACTGGTGAAAGTCAAAAGTGAAGATGGTAGGACCATCTCAGAAGAGGCTGTCATAGAAGCAATGTCCGATGATGTCGCATTGATGCTTCTACCAAGTGTGCTGTACAGAAGCTCTCAACTTTTTGACATGAAACGCATCACCAAAGCCGCTCATGAAAAAGGTATTTTGATCGGGTGGGATTTGGCACATTCCATTGGAGCTGTTCCACATGACTTCAAGAGCATAGAGCCTGATTTCGCAGTTTGGTGCTCCTACAAATATTTAAACGGCGGTCCTGGTGCAACCGCTGGAATGTATATCAATAAAAAACACTTCGGAATCAGCACTGGACTGAAAGGATGGTTTGGCAACAAGGATTCATCACAATTTGCAATGGATCATAATTTTGATCAAGACCCTACAGCTGAAGGTCTGCTTCAAGGTACTCCAAATATCTTTTCCATGGCTCCACTGCTTGGAGCTCTTAAGCATTTTAATGAAGCAGGTATTCATGCACTTAGAAAAAAATCACTGGCGCTTACAGGTTATATGATGTTTCTGATCGATGAAAGACTTTCTGAATATGGATTTGCAATCGGAAATCCGCGTGAGGACGATAGACGGGGCGGTCATGTCGCACTTGAGCATGATGAAGCCTATCGAATTAGTTTGGCACTGAGAGATCTTGGTGTGATTCCGGATTATCGTGAACCTAATGTCATTCGTTTGGCACCTGTGCCACTCTATATCGGTTTCGAGGAGACTTATAGGGTGATTGAAATTATTGAAAAGATTATGCAGGAAAAAATATATGAAGCCTATTCACTTGACCGTGTGACTGTATTGTAATACTGAAGACATAATGATCCGCACTGGATTTATTATGTCTTTTTTCGTGGACAGAAGCTCTGAAATCTAATAGAATTAAAGTACTAAACAGTTTGAGGTGGGGAATGCATAGCATTAAAGAGACAGACCTTTATAAACCAGTTAAAATGTGGTTGGAAATGAAAGGCTGCACAGTCAAGGCCGAAATTCATGATTTGGATGTTGTGGGAATGATGGATTGTGGAGCTATACTTGCTGTGGAACTCAAGAGAAAACTGAATCTGGAAGTCATCAATCAGGCCGTTCTGAGGCAAAAAATCGCTGATTTCACATATATTGCTGTGGAACATGATTTTAAAGCATATGACTCAAAACGGTTCCAAGACACATTGAATACACTTAGAAGACTGGAAATCGGACTTCTGACAATAAACTTCAGAGCGATTGAACCAGAAGTGTACGTAATACTTGAAGCGGCACCTTTTGATAGAAG
>JAIOSU010000331.1 GCA_021107455.1 Clostridiales bacterium
TGGTGATGGTTTTGACAACCGTTTTGTTTACTGCATGTGCACAAGAGGATAAAGTAGTTCTGAATGTTTACAACTGGGGCGATTACATCGATGAAAACATTTTCGAGATGTTTGAGGAAGAAACAGGGATTGAAATCAATTATGAGACTTATGCCACAAACGAGGAAATGTACACTAAAATAAAAAAGGGAGGCACTCAATATGATTTGGCCATTCCTTCAGAATATATGATAGAGAAAATGATCCGTGAAGAAATGCTTGAAACGATTGATTTGAGCAAGGTTCCAAACTTCAAAAATATCGATGAGGATTTTAAAAATTTATCATTCGATCCAGATAATACTTATTCCGTACCATATTTCTGGGGAACAGTCGGTATCATCTACAACACTGAATTAATTGAAGAACCAATCAATTCATGGGATGTTTTATGGGATGAAAAATATGCTGGACAGTTCACAATGATGGATTCTCAAAGAGATTCTATCATGGTTGCTCTCAAGAAACTTGGGTATTCAATGAATACTAAAAATCTAGATGAACTTGAAGAAGCCAAGCAACTTTTAATTGAACAAAAACCTATGGTGCTTGCCTATGTCGGCGACAATGTCAAAGACATGTTGATCAGTGGAGAAGCGGCTATGGCAGTAGTTTGGTCAGGTGAAGCCAGTGCAGTCATACAGGAATATGATGAATTTGAATATGTCCTTCCTGTTGAAGGTTCAAACAAGTGGTTTGACAATATTGTTATTCCAAAAGGAGCCGAGAACATCGATGCAGCGCACCAATTCATCGATTTCCTATGTAGACCTGACATCGGATTTTTGAATGCTGATTATGTAGGATATTCTACCGTCAATACTGAGACACTCAAACTGATCGATCCATCCCTGATGGGTACGACTTATGCTTATCCACACGATGAGTGGATTGAAAATTATGAGATTTTCAACGATCCAGGTGATTTCATATTGGAATACGATAGAATATGGACAGAAGTCAAAGCCAACTAAAGAGGTGAAAATATGATAATTGATGGAAAAGCGATAGCATTGAGAGTCAAGGAAAAAGCTCGTAACTGTTGTAAGGATTGCACTCGCAAACCAACTGTGGTCGCTATTATGCTTGGTGAGGATCCTTCAGCAGAATCCTATCTCAGGATGCTTGAGAAAACTTGCAAGAGTGTGGACTTCGGTTATGAGCTGCAGCGCTATGAAACGACAATCTCAGAAGAAGAATTGCTGCAAATCATCAAGAACAATAATGAAAACCCAACTGTTGATGGTATTATCGTTCAGATGCCACTACCGGATCACATCAGTGAAGACCATGTGATTATGGCCATCGATCCCAAGAAGGATCTTGACGGCTTTCATCCTATGAATGCCGGAAGACTTTTTAAAGGTGAAAAGGCTACCAGACCATGTACTCCACTGGCGGTCATGACCATTTTCAAGGAAATGGACATTGAGCTCGACGGCAAAGATATTGTTGTCATCGGAAGAAGCAATATTGTGGGAAAACCACTGGCAGTTATGTTGATGCACAAAAATGCGACTGTAACAATGTGTCATTCATACACTAAAAATCTTAAATCACATACTTTGGATGCGGACATTATAATTGTGGCGGTAGGCATTCCAAATTTCCTTACTGCGGAAATGGTCAGTGACAAGGCAATTGTAATTGATGTCGGTATGAATGAAGTGGATGGCAAGCTCGTTGGGGATGTGGATTTTGAAGCTGTAAAAGATGTGGCTTCTATGATCACTCCGGTTCCTGGAGGTGTGGGACCTGTTACCAACGCAGTACTTTTGTTGAATTTATTAGAACATTTCAAAGGGGATAAACAGTGACTTTTTTAGGCATATTCATTACTATTGGTTCAATATTTGGTGCGATTGCTTTGCTTTCAAAAGGCAAAGAAGAAAAATCCCTCTATGTATATTCGGATTACAAGGTATTGCTTGACGCTGTGATTGCCTATAAAGAGGCGAATAAAGAATACGCTAAATCCATTGAAAAATTAAAACCTTTTATAGAAGAGTTCAATTCCTATGATTTTTCAAGATATGATTTGTCCATGGATGGCAAATTTCTGACTGTCTTCAATTTGAAGCCTGAGGAAGCTGAGGAACTGATCAATGAAATCGGAGGGGAATCATATATCAATGGAAAATTCACATATTTGACGCTGAGAAGAATTCATGATCTCAGTGAAGTCAAACCCATAGCTCATTTCAGCATGAAACCGGAGGACAATCTCACTACGACTACACATATCACTTATGATCTGAGTGGTTGTATCACTGAAAATGGTGAAATTATTGAGAAAAAATGGGAAAACAAGATGTCGGTTTTTCATGACCCAGGCATTTATTTGATTCGTCTTAAAGTGAAGGATAAAAATGGCAACTGGTCGGATTTTTATGAAAAGGAAGTTAAAGTGACTGAAGAATCCGGCATAAGGGCAATCAAAGCCTATGAAGGTTCCTTTTTTATGACTTATAATAATGGCAAAACATTATCGTATGGAAAAAACGATTTTGGGCAACTGGGGATTGGATCTCTCAATCCGATTCCAGAGCTTACATACAGCAATTTATACGATGGTGTTACTGAGATAGCTTGTGGTGAGGCATTCAATATATTCAGGTTCTATGATGGTTCCATTTTTACAGCAGGAAATAACCACCATGGCGAACTGGCTTCAGGAGATAAAAATGCTCTCAAACTTTTAACGCAGATCTGGGGACTTGAGAACATCAAGCAAGTGGACGCGGGGAGAAGATTTGGTGCTGCACTTGACCTCAATGGTGACGTGTTTGTTTGGGGAGATAACTCTGAAGGACAATTGATGAACGATGATTATATTGATTCTCCATATCCTATTAAATTACCAGGTGTAACGGGCATAAAACAAATCGCATGTGGTTCAAATTTTGGATTGGCTCTCAGATATGATGGTACGGTAATCGGTTGGGGAGACAATTCTTACGGGCAACTGGGACTGGGGTTCAAAGGTAACATTGGTGAACCCACTATGACACTATATAAAAATGTAAAAAGAGTTGCAGCCGGGGATCGTTTTTCATGTGTGATTACTGAAAATGGAAAAGTTGTCGGGGCGGGTAACAATGCTTATGGACAATTGGGAATGAAAGGAAAGAATGAATATTTGTTTCCAGAGGAAATTCTCAAAGTCAGAGATGTGGAGACACTCAACATTAGGGATTCTCTGGTTCTTGCTATCCTCAAGACTGGAAAAGCGTATGTCTGGGGGAATTTTAACGGTCCAGGATCGAAACCCATTTATGAACCTTTTGAACTCTCCGGTATTCAATATGTCAAAGCGAGTGCCAACAATGGCAAGAAATGTTTTATTATTGATGGCAACTATGAATTGAATGTAATTTCAGATATATCGGGAAAGAATGAAAAGAGTAAAGTTTACGAAAAATTTTATGATTTTATGGATACTGTTCACTCCAAAACCAAATAATCATGTATAATGAATATATAACCGATGAGGAGGATTCCTATGAGAGAGCGGCGTCGTGCAAACAGGGTACCTTATAAAGGTGTTTTGACAATTGATGAAGTGTATAATCAAGAAGTGTCCATCAAAGAACAACGTGAAGTTCATATTGAGGTCACAGATATCTCCAAAGGTGGGCTTGGTTTCAATGCAGTAGAGTCGTTACCGCTTTCCTATTATTTCAATGCGAAAATTGATCTCGGAAACGGTAGAATGTTTTATAGTGTCCTCAAGATCATTCGAAAAGATGAAACTGCCGAGGGGTATAATTATGGCTGTGAATTTACCGGTCTTGCAGACATTTTGTCACTATATATTGATGAGTTTGAAAGTGAAATATCAGATTAATAGCATTTCGGCTACTGTGGATCATCACAGTAGCTGTTTTAGATTTACGGAGGAATAGAAGCATGAAAGATCTCAGAAGTTTGACGTTGGAAGAGATAACAGAATATATGAAGACCATTGGTGAAAAGGGTTTCAGAGCCAAACAGGTTTATGACTGGGTTTCTAAAGGGGTTTCTACCTTTGATGAAATGACTAATTTATCACAAAGTCTGATTGAACAGATGAAACGTGACTTCAGACTCGATAATTTTAAAATCATCCAGACGTTGAAATCAGAAGATGGAACAATCAAGGTATTGGGAGCACTATGGGATGACAACATTGTAGAGTCGGTTTTCATGACCTATAAACATGGCAATAGTGTGTGCGTTTCCACTCAAGTGGGATGCAAAATGAAATGTACTTTTTGCGCATCAACACTGGGTGGCGTGGTCAGAAACCTGACTTCAGGAGAAATACTCGGTCAAATCTATGCCCTTCAGAATATGACTGGTGAAAGAGTCAACAATGTAGTTTTGATGGGAAGTGGAGAACCGCTTGACAATTACGATGAGACCTTGAGATTCATAAAACTGTCAACAGATGAAAAAGGTTTGAATCTCTCAGGAAGAAATATCACTTTATCCACTTGTGGACTTGCCACTGAAATCAGAAAACTCGCTGAAGAGAGACTTCAAATCACTCTAGCTATTTCACTTCATAATCCGATTGAAGATGAACGCTTGCAGATCATGCCGATTACTAAGAAACATAGCTTATCGGATTTGATGAGTTCTGTGGACTATTATATTGAAATGACAGGTAGGCGTGTGACATTCGAGTACGCTTTGATTGATGGTGTCAATGATACCGAAAGGCATGCTAAGGCTCTTGGTGCTTTATTGAAAGGCAAACTTGTACATGTTAATCTGATTCCGGTCAACGCAGTTGTTGAAAATAATTTTCTACCGTCGTCAAATAATAAAATTAACGGATTCAAAAGAGTTTTAATGGATAAATATAGACTAAATACAACAGTAAGGAGGGAACTCGGTTCGGACATCAATGCGGCATGTGGTCAACTTCGTAATCAACATCTGTAAAAAGCGAATAATCTTTACTAAAAAAAATTAATTGTTTTGAAGGAAAAGGCATCTTGTATCTAGAACTATACAAGTAAGTGTTTAATGACGAAGGAGGAGATTCAAATGGTTACTTTAATTGCAGGTAAAAAAGGCTCAGGCAAAACCAAGGATATTGTCAAGAAGGCGAATGATTCACTTGGTTCAAGCAAGGGCAACATGATTTTTATCGATGATGACAATCGTGCAATGTATGATCTACACCATGACGTCAGATTTATCAACTTATCCGAATTCCCAGTAAAGAATTCCTGTGAGTTTCTAGGATTCATTTGCGGATTGATTTCCAACAATTATGACATTGAAAAGATTTTTATTGATAGTATCATGAA
>JAIOSU010000317.1 GCA_021107455.1 Clostridiales bacterium
ATTCAATATAATGAAAATGAACATGTTCAAAATAAATATCATGTTTAATAATTTCTTCGGAGAATTTTACGACTTCATGATAACGTTTTTCTTCTGACAAGAAATCTAGAGTCTCACAGCAACTATGTAAATACATATGATGATATTGATTCTTTATGGGTACCAACCAATCATACATAGAAGTTTCACAAAAAAAACCACCTTTGTACATTTTAATGATATTAATGTGAAGTTCAATTGCTTCAATTCTATCATCTGAGGTTGAGTTCGAAGCACAATTGAATGAGGATTCAAAGTTTTCAATATCAATTTCACAATATCCCTTTGCATTGAATTTATAGCATCCGCTTGAATATGTAATAATATCGGATCCAATGACTTGATTGAATACACTGAGTTTCTTTCTCAGTCTAAAAACTAGAGCTCGAAGTGTACGTTTAGGATCAGAAAATTCCGAATCCGGCCAAAGGTCATCAATAATTTTTTCTGACAATAAAAATTCGTCACGAAAAGTAATAAAATATTTGAATAGTTCCAGCAATTTGTTTGAGTTCTCAAATAAATAAGTATAATTTTGATGGTTAAATTCAATGAAAAAGTTACCAAGCGTGTGAATTTTAATAAAACGGTCATTGTAGATGGTTTCACAGTCAAAGTTATCATTCATAATGCTACCTCCACTAACGAAAACCACAAATAAGGCTTCATGGTTATTGTATCACAAAATAATAAATTGATGAGGTATATAATGATTATTGAATGTATTTTTTTACATTTATGGGTATAATCATTCCAAATGATAAAAATAACTGAGTTATAAAGTTAAGGAGTAAGAGATGACAAAAAGATTGAGAACTGCCCTTATCGGTGGAGCCTTGTTAGGAATTATTTGTGTCGTAGGAGCCTATATACGTTCTGGTTTTACTGCTGCACCTGGATTTGTATTTTCGCTATGGTATAATCGCGTTATCCTTGGGTTGGCTGTCGGAGCATCTTGGACTAAGACAGATAGAAACATGGCATTGCTCAGAGGTGCTATATTGGGACTCTTGGTTTCATTTGCATTTTACAGCTCAACAGGATTTAAAGACCCTATTAGTTTTGTGGCTGGGATTCTGTATGGTGTGATCCTTGAAGGATGGCTCAGTAGATCTTCATTGAACAATAAAAATCATCAAATAGGAGGGGAGTATGCCCGCATTCATAAAACCACCAACTAAAATACCATTCTTATTGAGACCAGGGTTGTGGCTGTCAGACAAGATTACAGGAAAACAACTGGAAGTTCCAAGACTACTTTCCTGGTATCCAAAAGTTGCCGTCAGCTCAGCTGTAATGGAAGGTCTTGTAGCACATAGAGACAAAAATTTAAGTGAGCGGATGCTAAAACTTGTACGCATGCAAGCTTCTTTTTCGGTTTCTTGTCCATTTTGTATTGATATGAATTCTTCTGAGTATGAAAAATCAGGAGTCACCTCTGAAGAAATGGCGGCTCTTATGAACAGCAGTTTCAGTGAATCAACTCATACATTCACACAAAGAGAAATAATTGCGCTGGAATATACAAGATTGATTTCAAAATCACCCCTTGCTTTCCCAAGTGAACTAATCGAGTCATTGAAGCAAAATTTTACTGAACGTGAGATTGTAATTCTAGCCAGTACAGCTGCTCAAGTCAATTACTGGGCAAGATTAATTCAAGCTTTGGGAGTACCACCAGCAGGATTTAGTGGCTCATGTCAATTGCCTGAGGAGTAATCATTTTCTTTTGCAATTCTTTGAGTAAAAGTTCCACAATGATTGCAAGAAGTGTGACAGGTATGGCGCCTTCCAAAATCAAAACCATGTCAAATGTTCTCACGCCGTTCACTACCAATACACCAAGACCGCCAGCCCCAACAGCCGCAGCCAAAGTTGTTGCGCTTATGTTTATGACAAGCGCGGTTCTGATCCCTCCGAGAATGACATTTAAAGCTAGAGGAATTTTGACTTTAATGTAAATTTCAGTCTCGGTCATACCCATACCTTTTGCAGCATCAATGATGTCTTTTGGAACTTCCTCAATCCCGATGACTACATTATAGATAATTGGCATTAAAGCGTAGACTACAAGGGCAATAAGCGCTCCTTTGATCCCATATCCTAGAATTGGGACTGCAAGTGCGAGTAAAGCCGGTGAGGGAAAAGCTTGTCCTAAACTCACGGTTTTAAGTAATAATTCTTTGAATTCATGACCATGATTTGTAGTTACGAAAATGCCCAGAATTATACCAAGAGTCACTGCTATGAGACTGGATAGAAAAACCATCCAAACATGCTGTGCAAAATACACGACTAATAAAGTACGTGATCCTTCAGTACTTTTTGAACTGACTAGTTTATACAATATAGCTTCAAAGCCCTTTGAATTAACGACAATAATTGTGAGGATCATTGTCAAAAGCGCTGCTATTATCAATCCTTTTTTGTTTGATCTCATACTTGATCACTTCCTGCTATTTTTAAAATGTGGTCCCAGGAAATACTTCCATTAACAAGAGATACCTTGTCAATTCCGGTTGTCAACATAAGGGTCAGTACTTCTCTAAGTGTGGCATTTTCATCAAGGGGTTCTTCATCCAAAATTCTTGGTTCTGCATAATCCACTGCGGGCTTCCTTGATAAAATTGTTAAAATGCCTTCACCTTTAAAAAAGTTTTTAACAAAATCGTTCTTTGGATTGAGCACGATTCTCTCAGGGGTGTCTAATTGAACAATTTCTCCTTGGTTCATTATACATATCCGATCTGACAGTAATAGTGCTTCATCTATATCATGTGTTACGAAGACTACAGTTTTTTTTAACTTTCTTTGTATTTTTCGAAATTCTTTTTGAAGCCTTAAACGATTGATGGGATCGACGGCTCCAAAAGGTTCATCCATCAGCAGTATGTCTGGATCGGATGCAATGGCTCTTGCAACACCGATTCTTTGTGCTTCTCCACCTGAGAGTTGAAAAGGTTTTTTATCTTTATATTGATTTGGATCAAGCCCGACCAGGTCTAACATTTCATCAACTCGCTGACTTATTTTTTCTTCAGTCCACTTTAATAGACGTGGAACTGTTGCGATATTTCTTTTGACATCCATATGTGGAAAAAGTCCAATGCTTTGGATGACATATCCAATGGTCTTCCTAAGATCTTCACCTTTAAGATCATCAATGTTTTCACCATCGACTTCTATATCTCCACTGTCACGGGGAATCATCTTGTTGATAAGCCTAAGCAAAGTTGACTTGCCACAACCTGAAGGTCCAAGAACCACTAGGAATTCAGCATCACTGACTGTGAGTGACAGATTATTGACTGCGGTGAATTCTCCATATTTTTTTGTAACGTTATTGATTTTAATCATAGATTATACCCCTCATTGTCTTTTCAAATGCTTTTAATAGGTAATCCAATAGTACGGTAAAGAAAACTATCGGAAGTACTCCCAATAAAATCAGATCAGGTGAAGCTTCACCTAAACCTAAGAAAACAAAAGTGCCCATCCCACCACCTCCGACAAGACCCGCTAGAACAGCGCCACCAATAGTTTGAATAAAAGCAATCCTGATGCCTGTAAATATCACGGGAAAAGCAAGTGGGAATTCTATATTTTTAAGGATTTGATTTTTATTCATGCCCATGCCTTTAGCGGCTTCTATCACATTATTATCAACGGAATAAAATCCTGTTAGAGTATTCCTTCCGATTGGAAGTAGGGTATAGAGGGTGAGTGCAATGAAAGCGGGTGCCCACCCGATACCACTGACACCTAAGGCATCAAAGAATGGCAATTTTCCAAGTCCGGATAGTGGTACCAAGAAAATACCAAAGAGTGAAAGACTCGGTATGGTTTCGATTATGCTGAGCGGAATCATTATCTTGTCTTCAAGTTTCTTTTTTGAATAGGCTAAAAATCCTAATGGAATTGCAATAATTGCACCCGTTAGAACTGATCCGAGTGTGAGGATAGCATGTATTCTGAGATTATTGTAGAACTGGACTTTTTTGATATTATATTCTTTGATCAAAGATAAATCATCAAAAGCACCGCTGATCATAAAATATGTCATGAGTGCGAAAATTCCTATGGCACAAATCCATTTGATGAATTTATAGTCCTTTATTCGCTTGCTATAAGTTGAGAACAACAAGTAAATACAAAAGATTTGAACATAGAATCCAGTGGAAAGACTGATTCTAGCTGAAGACAGACCAGAGGTAAACAAAGCTGTTCTCGATTGCAACCCCCAAAACAATGACAGTACCAAAAGTGATGTAATCAAGAATACAATGTTGTTCTTATATTTTCTTTCATACAAAGAGAGTGCCATGAGCGATAACCACAGCACTAAAACAACAGTTCCAACGGCTCCTAGAAATCCGAAACTGGAAACTTCAACTCCCTGTGAAATTCGGTTTGGCTTATTTACAATCAGTGTCATAAAAAGAAATGCTGCTGTCCCTATAGAGGATAACAACAGCAAAGTCTTATCGATAAATCTATTCATATAATCCTTCTTCTACTAAATGTTCTTTTGCAACATCTTTTGGCGATAAGCCATCCACAATGACTTTCTTATTCATAAGTTGTAGATTCTCAAGAGTTAATGTTTCAAATACATCTTCAATGATTTCTTTGATTTCTGGATATTTCTCAAGTACTTCAGCCCTAACGATAACGGAAGGTTCAAATACCGGTGGAATGGATAATGGATCGTCAAGCACAACCAAATCAAGATCAGGTAATGAGCCGTCAGTGCCATATACAAGAGCTACATTTACACCATCAGTTCCATTAGCCAATGCGCTGATGGTTTCTGCTGTATTTCCATGTGAAAGCATAATCAATTGTTCTGGTTTAAGTTTGAATCCATAGCCTTCTTCCATCCCCAACAGTCCCATGTTTTTTTCTGCGAATAATTGACTTGTTATGAATTTGACTTCACCACCATTATTGACATAGTCTGCAAAATCCGCCAAAGTTTTTAGATTATTGGCATCAGCAAATTCCTTTTTCACTGCCAACATCTCTGTGTTATTTGCTTTTGCTGGTGTTAACCAGATCAGGCCGTTGTTTTCTTCGTCATATGTCTTGATTGCATTGTAACCTTCTTTAGCATCTCTCCAAATTTCTTCATCAAATCCTTCGGAATAATATTGCCCGTTACCAGTGTAGTCAATTCCTATATCCAGTTCATCTTGTAGTAATGCATTTCTGTGAACATCTGGTGTACCAAACTGAACTTTATCTGTAACCGTATACCCATTTGATTCAAGTGCCAAAAGCACCATATTTCCTAAGATTCCGCCTTCTGTATCAACGAAAGAGCCAAGTACAATTGGATCTTCTGCAGGTGAACTGCATGCCGATAACAATGAAATCATCAAAACAACAACTAATGCCAGTATATATAATTTGTTTTTCATCATCACAACCTCCATAATAATGTGTGTCAATACAATCTATGTAAATTATTACCCAACTGGGAATCAAATAAAACTTATTATATTATGACTTGACAAGCGCAAAACAATGCATTGTAATGTAATTAAGCAAACTCTTGGTTATTTTGCTTGATGATTATAAATTTGGGAGAAGGTTAATGGGGATATTAAGTAGAATATTGTTCGCGGTTTCAGCTATTATGCTTTTTTTAATTTGGATTGCATTGGGTTCTATGTAATTGTTTTACTAACAATAATTAAATAAATATTAAGGAGATGAAAAATGATTAAATGTATTAAATGCGATTGGACTGCAATCGAAAACGATGTTAGAAACTATTTAGAAAAGAACAACATCACTATTGACTCCTTTTGGGAAGATCATATGCTTGCCAGTAATCACTACGAGTTTGTATGTGAAGATGAGCCGGTAGGTTTTTTTGCTATACATAATCAATCTATGATCACGCTGTTTCATGTTAATGAGCATCATGCCAATCAGGCTCAATTGCTATTTGCAAAAATCAAGCAATTTGAACAAGTTACAAATGCCTTTGTGGCAACAGGTGATGAGTTTTTTATGAGTCATTGTCTAGATAATTTTGCAAGAATTGAGAAACAGGCTTATTTCTCAATCTATACGGATAAACCGCTCAAAAGTGAATATGAACACGATCTAACTTTGAGAGAAGCTAAGTCGGTTGAAGACACAGAATTGTTTGCTCTTACCACAGATTTTTTTGATGATGGGTCAATTCAAAAGGTGTTGGATGGACTGGAATATTTTAAAGTTTATCTAGTGGAAGAACATGGACAGCTAGTTGGATTCGGAGTGGTTGAATATAGCCGAGTTGTACCCACAATTGGGAGTATCGGAATGTATGTCATAGAAGAAAAACGCCAACAAGGATATGCTGCATGTATACTAAAAAATTTACAACATGTCGTAGAGAGCAAGGGCCGAAGAGCTCATTCTGGATGTTGGTATTATAATCATAATTCAAAAAAGAGCATGGAAAGCGCTGGAGCGTATTCAAAAACCAGATTGATTCGATTCTATTTTTAAGCTGAACAGGAGGAATTATGCGCATAGAGACATCACGGTTGATTCTTAGAAATTTTTGTTCTGAGGATGCTGACGATTTGTTTGACTATTTGTCCAAACCGTCCATTTACACTTTTGAACCAGGTTCACCTATCACAAGGGAACACGCAATCGATGAAGCTATAGAACGCGCGAAGAGTGATGTGTTCATAGCAGTGGAGAGAAAAGAAGACGGTAAAATGATTGGACATCTTTATTTTGACAGACACAAGTATGAGGCGATCAGAACCTATTTTTTGGGGTATATATTTAATCCTTCATTTCAAAAGCAAGGATACTGTACTGAGGCTTGCAGCGCTTTGATTCAGTATGCTTTCACAGAACTGGACGCACATAGGATTGAAGCAAAGTGTAGTACTGAAAATCTAGCATCTAATAAAGTGCTTGAAAAACTGGGAATGAGAATGGAAGGCACAATGAAGAAAAACGTGTATTTCCATATGGATTCTGCAGGGAACCCAATTTGGTTTGACTCCAACATTTATGCTATGTTGGCTGAGGATTATTTTAAATAGAACTTTAGACCTCAAATTTTGAGGTCTTTTTTTATGCGCATTTAGCGAACATGTGAGGTGAATCACATTAATGCTTGTTTTCAAGGCATATAATGGTGTTAAGATATAAATGGAAAGCGGGTGAACGGATTGGACAGATTCATACTAAAAAAGAAAAAACTCATAACTTTGATCAGTGGTTTGCTTATTGTGATCGCATTCGTGAGTGAGGTGGGATTTGATTATACTCAGATTTTCATTTGGGCACTGATGATTGCTTCCATAATCGGGGCCTCGCCTATTGCGATTCAAGCCTATCAAGCACTTAGAGTCAAAGTTGTCAGTATTGATGTTCTTGTGACTATTGCAGTTACAGCGGCATTTTTAATCAACAATTATGAAGAATCTGCAATCGTAACTTTCTTGTTTCTTTTTGGTGATTATCTCGAGATGAGAACACTAAGCAAGACGCGTTCTGCAATTAAAGAATTGACTGAAATGGCACCAGAAAGTGCATTGAAACAAATGGAAAACGGAGAATTCAAAGAAGTAGGCGTGGACGAAGTTGGCGTAGGCGACCTTGTACTTGTTAAAACCGGTGCAAAAGTACCTGTTGATGGTACTGTTTTAACTGGAGAGGGACATATCAATGAAGCCAGCATCACTGGAGAGTCGTTACCCGTTAGCAAGATTAAGGGATCAAAAGTCTTTGCAGGTACTATCCTTGAAAATGGAACCATTCAAATTTCAGCGGATCG
>JAIOSU010000171.1 GCA_021107455.1 Clostridiales bacterium
ATCATTTTTGAAAAGTGTTGGCTAAGAATAACTACGGCTGTGTTTTGTTGTTTTTGTGAAAATAGTAAATTTCTAGAATAGAATCAAGGCATTATCCGTTAATATGTCAATTTCATTCGCTGTTCACCCTAAGGTGGGTTTTCTCAGACACCACCCCATATATCTGCTACACCCATATCTAAACGTAATGCCCACTGGAATAAATGTGTTGGATATAAGTATTTCAATTGCAGTAGTACTTTTTGTTGCGGCTTTATTAGCATGGTTTGGAAAACAAGTAAGACGATATATGACTTTGTTGATTTAATACTTTTCATTCGCTTAAAAAAATAAGAGTTTGTTTAATTTTATCAACATATAAATCAATAGGTTATAGCAATGCTCTAATTTTTGCTTTAGCAAGCATGAAATGAGTTGAATTTTGATTGTACTGTTAAGGGTTCAAATCCAGCAATCAAGGTGTTTTCGCAAATCAATGATGTGGTTAAAAATTAAGCGAATTATGAGCATGAAGGTAGAAAAATATGAGCGATGTTGTAACCTATTGATTTGTATAAGAATAAAATTAAACAAATAGCAAATTTTTTAAGCGAATGAAAAGTTAATAGCTTTTCAAAAAACTTGATTTTTTTATTTTTTACAATCAGGAACCGTATTATGTTGATTGCTTGTTAAATTCATCAAAAAAATACTATCATATCAGTGTGTTATTTTTTGGACACCCCAACCATGAACATCAATACCTGCGTTGCTCAGGCTTGCAATAGCTATGATTAGGAGCTGATTATGATTCAGGCGTTTTTCATCTTTTTACGGTTTTTGGCCGTGGTCATGACACGGAAACCCGTTGCTATACTACTACTACTACTACTACTACTACTGATGGGTTATTTTCTTAGTTTTGGCCTTCTCACTGTCCAAGCTGCATCGGCAGAAACGAGGACAAAGGCGAGGGCGCGAACGGCAATGAAACTCGCAACACAGAACTTTAAGAAGGGTAATTATGATGTCGCCATCAAGTATACAACGACAGCCATCCGACTTAGTCCAGAGTACCTTGATGCATATCGCTTTCGTGGCTCTGCCCACGCGTTCAAAAGGGAATATTCAAGCGCTATCAAAGATTTCACCTATGTGTTGCGACGGAAGCCTAAGCACTTTTCAACAACGTACTACCTTCGTGGTGACTGCTTTGTAGCCATAGGATTATTGGAAAGGGGAATCAAAGATTACACTACGTGCCTAAAATATAACCCAAAGGATGGTAAGGTTTGGTATTACAAGGCTCGTGCCCTTGCCCTCTCCGGAAAGACTGTTGAGGCACTGCAAACTATTCAGCGCGGAATTGCCACTAAAACCCACCACATGGGCAAGCTTGAAAAACTTCAGAAAGCAATATTTAGTGGAGATAAGATTCCTTACCATGCGCCATGTTCCAACTAATGCTCTGAGTCAGGAATACACACACAAAACCACTTAACTTTTATCCATGTTAGAGTAAATCCACGGAGGCATTTATGAAGAAGAATATCAGAATCTGCGGAATAGTTGGGTTTTTAATTTTTTTGTTATGCAATGTTAGTTTTGCTTCTCTAAACGTACCGTTAACTGTTAGTGACTATGCCGGAATGGCAAGAGCTAATGATCCGGTTACCTCGGGCATTCCGTTGCCGGAGTCAGCCAATATCACTTCAATTGACCAGCTTCAGGTCACCGATTCCTTGGGGAATAATGTGCCTGCCCAATTTACGGTTACTTCCCGATGGCGCGGAACTCCGGATGATAACTCAAAACCAATCAAATGGGTGCTTTTGGATTTTCAGGCTGATATTCCGGATGATGGCACATCTGTTTATTATCTAAAAAATGGAAATATAGGTAACGCGCAAAATACAGAGCTTTCTTTGCAGCAAAACAATGATAAAATCACTGTCAATACAGGTAAAGCCAAATTTGAAATCAATAAAAATTATTTCAATCTTTTTGACTATGTTCATGTTGACAAAGATAATGATGGGCAGTTAAACGATTTGGTTGTTTCTTCAGCCAATGACGGCGGAGTTGTATTAACAGGCAAGGACGGAACAAAGTATTACACAATCCTCGAAGCTCCGGAGGAAATTGAAATAGAAGAACAGGGTCCGATGAGAACCGTGGTTAAGATTAGAGGAGTATTTAAAGCCGAAGACGGATCGTATTTTGCTCCGTCAATAACAGATCCAGCAAATGCCACAAAAGAAAATTTCGATAAGCTTGGGTATGCCTACAATTCCGGTATTACTGAAGGAAGATTTTCTCAACCCTATGAAAAATCCTTTGTCTATTACAACTGCCGAATCCATTTTTACAACGACAAGGATTATGTAAGAATCTTATTAACTCTTGAGAACAATGGCGCTAACGGAAGGACAGAGCCGGAAACAACATTTGCCCCTATTCAGGTTGTCTTTTTTGACAGCGTTAATTTAATTATCAAGCCAAATAATACCAACCAGATTAATATCACCTCCGAAGATTCTTCAACTCAACTGGATTTCTCGGATAATTTTACCCTTTATCAGAATTGGAAAGAAAATCTGACTGACGAGCATAAAGATACCTTGGAGATCAATTTTGAAAAAGGAATATATTATACTACAAAGAAAAACAGCCAAGAACTATCAAATGGATCCACCAATCCCGGCTGGGTTGATGCAAATAACAATGCGCAAGGCATAGGTTTAGCCATCAGACACTTTTGGCAGAACTTTCCCAAAAAGATTACAGTTGATAATTCAGAAATTAAAATAGGTTTTTGGCCCGAAGAAGGATATTATCCTTATTGCCAGCAATCTGATTTTCCTGAACCTATGCATGATATTTATTGCAAAAAAGGAGGAAGAGACGGCGGAGTTTATCTTTTTGACGCCGGCAGGCATAAAACTTATGAGATGTTTCTAAGATTCTATCCCGGTTCTCAGGATTCTCAAACCAAAAATCTTTCAAAATCTTTAGAAAATCCTCTAATGGCTTTAGCACCTTCAGAATGGTATGCGGAAACGAAGGCACTAGGAATGATTGCACCTGATGGATTAACATCAACTGATCCGGAAATCAATGAAGCAATGGAAAGATTTGAAAAATTCCAGACATCTTTGGTCTATGAAGAAGATTCAGAGAATGGATATACTATTAATAATATCAAAACTACAACAACTTCTTATCACTTTGCTAAACACAACCACTTCTTCAATTGGATGAATTTTGGTGATTTAACATGGATAGGCGGTATGGCTAGCAGTTTGCATTATGACTGGACTTATTCAATACTTCTGCATTATATTAGAACAGGCAAGAGAAATTTTTTTGATGCTGGTGTTGAGATGGCAAAACATCGGTACGATATTGATCAATATCATGGAGAAAGAACTGCTACTTCGGGTCACCATACATATTGCAATAATATGGCTTTTTATGAAAGCGAGGGGCATGCTGATCCTAATTTGCGTTCAGACCGTCCTTCTAAAGTTTCCCTGCCAAGCCATACTTGGAACGGAGGGTCAGTGCTTTACTATTTGTTGACTGGAGATAAAAAATCTCTGGAAGTAGCGGAAGAAGTTGGCAAAGGAGCAGTTACAAGATATGGGGATAGTATAAATACGATTAGTTGCGCGTCCGCTGAACTTCGTATGCACACATGGCCAATACTAAATCATATTAATCTTTATCGTGTAACAGGAAAAGAGCAATATATAGATTTTGCAAAAAAAATGGCAAAAAATAAGATGTTATATGCTGAACAGCAACAAGGTGGACAAGGATATTGGGGTATTAAAAAAGGTTATGTTGGCAGTACGATAGTTGGTGGCTGTCCTGATTTATGCATTAACTATCAATGGAGCACTATGTATATATACACAATAGATGCTTTAATTAATATTCATTATGAAACGCAGGATGAGGAATTAAAACAGCTAGTAATCAGGATGGCGGATTTTTCAAAAGATATGTTTTTATACGGAGGAGATTATAATGAAGAAGGGATGTATATGCCTCTTCAGACTCAATCCACATGGGATAAGAATAATCCTGGGGGCGGGGAACCCGTAAAGAGCATCTGGTTTGGAGATTTATTTGCTTACGCGTATAGTCTTACCGGCGATTCGGAATATCTTGATTGGACGAGAAAGTGTTTTAGAGATGGTATGTTTTATTATACTGCTCGCGGGACTACATACATAGATCCAGAATACCGCTCAAAGGCTAGTTTCATAGACAGCATGTTTAACAATACCGCAACAAAAGTTCATGGCTGGATAGGCAGAACGAATCAGGTTTATCTTTATACCGAATGGCAACTACAGAAGGGAGATTTGCAAATTATTGATACTTCCTTACCAAACGGAACTGTCAGCCAGAATTACAGTTATCCTGTTTCCATTGCAGGCGGAACTTCTCCTTACACTTGGACTTATTCAGATATAGCTTCCTGGCTGACTGTAAATGCAATAAATGAAACCATGAGAGAAATCTCAGGTATTCCTCCTCAAACAGGATCTTTTTCTTTTACTATACAGATTGAAGATTCTACCGGCATAATTGTGACGAAACAATTTACTCTTGAAGTAAAAGAACAAACGGATTCGGATTCTATCGCAATAACTACCCAAAGCCTGCCGGAAGCTATTGTTGGAAGCGAGTATATTGCTTCACTTAATGCCTCTGGTGGCAGTCATCCTTATGTCTGGTTTATTATTAATTCCAGTGACTTGCCTGCCGGCATATATATAGAGGGTAATACTCTATCGGGTATTCCTGAAGAAGTGGGCTTATATGAATTTATTGTTACAGCAAATGATGGTTCTCAAGAGGCTACTAAAAATTTATGCATTAAAGTTACGATTTCTGATATTGATATTCCTGACACAGATATTCCTGATATCGAAGTTTACGAAACCAACTGCGATTTTGGTTCCGTAAACACAGGAGACAGCGCAGAATTAGATGATACTGACGTCAATGATACAGACACTCTTCGTAACAATATATCAGACACCACATTAGATGGTTATTCGGAATTACGCAAAGACAAAAATCTGGGAGGTATGAGTGAATTGCATATCTGGAGTAATGGTGTTAGAAAAATCCTTTTACGACCCTATTTTTCTCAAAATCTTGCAGATGCTGTAATAGAAAAAGCAGAACTGAAACTTTATTGCTATTCTCTCGGCTGGCCATCACAGAATCCAAAACTTGAGGTATATCGAATGACCCATGACTGGGCGGAAGGTGAAGGAATATGGTACAAAGACACAGACGGCGGGGCAACCTGGCATGAATATGACAGAAATCCTGTTGAAATCAATGAGTGGAACATGCCTGGAAGTGATATCGACACAATAACCGATTTCGGATATGGTGCAAATGGCATTGTTTCTGAGGCGGTTATGCAGAAAGATTCATGGGTTACATTTGATATCACTGAGTTGGCAAAAAAATGGTTCTCTAATGAAATGGATAATTATGGGATACTGATTCAGGCAATTGATAGAGGTTACAATGAAGCAAGATTCTACTCAAGCGAATATGAAGATGAAAGCTTAAGACCTATGCTTGTGGTGAGCTATAGCGATGGCTCCACTGAAGCTCTCAACATACATAGTGAATTGAGCCAGGGCATACAAAATGCTGATTATGAAGCTTCCATATCTGCTTCAGGAGGGAATTTGCCTTATCAATGGTCGATTCAAAACCTTCCAGCGGGGCTGGACAGGAGATATCTTGATGATACTGCAATCACAATTTACGGTATATCAACTGAAAGCGGGCAGTTTTCCCTTGAGGTAACAGTCGAAGACAACAACGCGCAAACACTTACGACATATCTTGCTTTGACTATTGTTGAGCCTGAGCCCGACTCTGAGTCCGATTCTGATCTTGACCTCGACACTATTACTCTTCGTGACAACATATCAGACACCACATTAGATGGTTATTCGGAAGTACGCAAAGACAAAAATCTGGGCGGTATGGGTGAATTGAATATCTGGAGTAATGGTGTGCAAAAAATCCTTTTGCGTCCGGATTTTTCTCAAAGCTTTGCAAATACTGCAATAGAAAAAGCGGAACTGAAACTTTATTGCTATTCTCTCAACTGGCCATCACAGAATCCAAAACTTGAAGCATATCGAATGACACATGACTGGGAGGAAGGTGAAGGAATATGGTACAAAGCCACAAACGGTGGGGCAACCTGGCATGAATATGACAGAAATCCTGTTGAAATCAATGAGTGGAGTACGCCAGGTGGTGATATCGACACAATGACCGATTTCGGATATGGTCCAAACGGCATTGTTTCTGAGGCCGTTATGCAGAAAGATTCATGGATTACATTTGATATCACTGAGTTGGCCCAAGAATGGATATCAAATGAAATGGAAAATTATGGGATATTGATTCAGGCAATTGATAGAGGTTGCAATGAAGCAAGATTCTACTCAAGCGAATATGAGGATGAAAACCTGAGGCCTAAATTTGTAATAGAATACGTACACTACTAAGGGGAAACATAAGATAGGTCTGTGACTGAATTCAGAATTCAAAAATTTGAAGCAAATAACCAAA